>JASMTJ010000363.1:0-7322 GCA_041694335.1 Bacteroidales bacterium | reverse complement strand
CCTGGGGTTGCTGGTGATGGCTCTGGGTCGTGATCAGAGCTGGCTGGGGGCGTTGGGCATCACTCAGTCAAAAGGCAGAGGTGGTCGGCCTACCAGTGTCGGTGTAAAAAAACAGAAACCGTAATATGCTGGAGGGTGTGCTTGCCGGTTCAATTTGGGTCAAAGGAGAATTCTGTGCCAGACCAGACAGAGCCAAATAACGCCGGGGTTCCGGAGAGCGGGGAGGTGAGCTTCCCCGGCCAACAGAGCCTCTCTGAACTCAAAAGCTTGGTTTGGAGCGAGGCGCTTGATCTGTTTGAAGGCGATGAAAAGGAGGCTCGTGAGTGGATGAGCCGGAACAGGCCCTTCCTTGGCAACATGGCGCCGGAAGACATGCTGGATTCTCATGAAAACATTCATCGCCTGAGATGTTTTATTCAGCAGATCCAGAGGGGCGTTCTCCCATAGTTTCCGCAGCGTGTACAAAAATGGCCCCGGCCACAAGGGAGTGATCGGGGCGTGTCGTGGAGGCCGCAGCCTTAGTGCAGGGTTTTCGCGTTATCCACCAGAATGTGCGAGCCGGTATCGAAATCCAACGTCGCCAGGAGACGTTCTGGCTCCTCGGAGTTCTGGTACATGTCCAGATTGATCCAGTTCTCACCGCGCCGCATTTGCACATTAATGTGCAGGTCGTCAGCGCCAAATTCTGACGCGAGTGCGGCTGCCAGTTGTTTTGCTTGCGTGATCGATTTCATTTTCAGTCTCCAGTCAGAACCAGGTGTTTTGCTTGATGTCGCCCAGCTGATCCACGAGTGGACGCTTTGGCGGGGTTCGTTGGATGGATGATCCGGAGTTATCGGTGTTTTCGTCCAGATGACCCAGTGTTTCGGTGACCGTTGCTGTGCTGCCGTCGAAACAGGACAGTTCGAAAGTGACTTTCGCAGCTTTGAATTGGTCAAGCGTCCAGGCAATGATGAGGGCCTCTTTCAGCACCTCGCTGATTTGGCTGAGTTCGTACTTCATAGGAATAGCTCCGTGTTGGAATCAGATTGTCGACCGGTCTGATTTCACAATACACGAACGCACGGTTTGACCAAGCAATTGGCTGGAGAGCCCACATGGCGGGGATTGGGGTGTCGATCACAGGCTGCAAACAGTGGTTGTGGTAATACAACAACGAACGACCGAATACGGTTATTGGAGCAATCCCCACATTCTGGCTGCTGGAGGTGGTTTGGCCTCTACTAAAAAGCGGTTAAAAATGGGGGGATTAAACTTCACGAATTGTGAGCGAGCCATACTCTCCTGAGAATAGTTATCTGGGAGCCCTTGATTTCGCCCCGTTTTCGGTTCGATGGCTACTGACAGCTGCTTTTGCCCATGCCAAACCTCCCCCGACGTCAAGTGAATCGGTCGAGCAGAAGCGGCGTACCATGTTGCTAAACTAAAAAAAATGAGCCAAAATTCCGTTTAACTAAATGCGGAGGTGCTCGCCAATGACTGAAGTCCTGAAATCACGCTTGGTTCGCTACATCACAGCAAATGTCGATAGGAGTCTATTCCTGTCGATGGAGGATGCGATACGCACGGCGTACGCAAAGGCGCATGCTAGAGCTTTAGAGGATTTCAAGAACACTAGTCCGGCACGTCCTCGATCTCAGTTGAGGCGTTACATGATCGACGATGCATTGGCTGGGGTATTGGCAGAGGGCAGTCCCTCAGTGCTGGATACGGTCCCAAAGGGTGAGCAATACGTTGTAGTGTGTTCAGGGAATGTCACGTTGAGCCATGTTGAGCTGCACGAAAATACGTGGGCTAGGCCAGCCAAACATAGAATTCTGCTCGCCAAGAAGAACGCAATTCTGGAGCCGGTGAACCTGGATCTCTTTAAGGAGCCGCCGCCCAAGCTGGATGATTCCCTCCATGTTGTTGCCGTTGTATTGCACCCCCATCCAAGGGCTAAAGCGCAGGCAGAGCCCAGTGAACTATTAATAACGGTCCCCTACACAAATTGGGCCGGATACCACCTTGATATTCCTATTCGCGAGCTTCTTCAGGCATATGAAACAGAGCATGAGCCAGCCCTGATTGACGAGGCTTGGCCAACATTAAGGGATGATCTGCAAAAAGTGGAAAACCCAAACGAACAAAAGTCAGGTTAGAGGCATGAGAACGGGCGTAAGCGGATTTCAGCCTGAGCGATTAATACAGGCTAGAGAGTCATTGGGCATAACAAGGGTCGCGTTAGCGGCCCTTGTAGGTGTTTCTCCTGCAACGATTTCAAATTGGGAGAAGGGAAGCCAGTCGCCAGAGGAGGATAAACTCCGCGCATTAGGAGATGCCGTTAAGTTTCCTGTTAACTGGTTTTTAACTAGCTCACCTGAGCACGGGAACAGGCCCTATTTTTATAGGTCGTTAGCCTCGTCTACTAAGACAGCTCGGGAAATGGCAAGGGTGCGTTTGAACTGGGTCGCTGAAATTTCTGGTTTATTGGGACAGTGGGTCAATCTGCCAAAAGTCAACGTTCCCCATATTTCTGAGGAAGCGTTTCTTAAGATTACTGATTCGGAAATCGAAACTCTAGCTTACGAATGTCGAAGGGCCTGGGGATTGGGAATGGGCCCGATTCCGGATGTTGTTTTAGCTTTAGAGAATGCAGGGATTGTATTTTCTCGCTCTGAAATTGGTTACTTGAAAATGGATGGCGTTTCCCATTGGAGCAGTTTAGACAATAGGCCGTATATTTTCGTTGCTGCGGATAAAGCTAATGGTATTAGAAATAGGTTTGATGCCTCCCACGAACTAGCCCATTTGGTTCTACATCGTAATGTTGATGAGCAAGCGTTCAGGAAGCATTACAAGCTGATTGAGCGTCAAGCAGACCTTTTTGCTGGTTGCTTTTTATTGCCTGCTGAATCGTTCTCTTCAGAAATTGGTTGGCCAACCTTAGAGACTCTGTTGTCGCTTAAGCAGCGTTGGAAGGTGTCAGTGGCAGCGATGATTATGAGGTGTTATCAGCTTGAAATCATTGATGATGATCAGAAGTTAAGGTTGTTCAAAGGTCGCTCCGCTAGAGGATGGACAAAAGGTGAGCCTTATGATGACTATTTTCCATTTGAGAATCCGAGACTGCTAAATCGAGCGGTCAGAATGCTTGTAGATCAGAATATAGTTGATCGTTCTGAACTTTCTTATAAATTAGGTTTGCCAGAATACTTGATTGAGTCTCTATGTGGTTTGCCAAAGGGGTTCTTTTCGACAGAATTAAATGAAGGCAATCTGGTGGAGTTGAAAGAGCGCAGTGGCCGTAGGCGGGATAAACCAAGAAGCGGTAAAGGGGGAGACGTTGTAGAATTCCCTGCAAGGAAATTCGAATAGATTAAATTATTCTCGGTCGGTGAGTGCCGCATGGACGCTGGCACCCATGTTTAAAGTGCTCTAGTTTGTGGTTCTAGCTGGATTTTTACGAATCAGGCTTGTCCCGACTGGTCTTCAATCACATCATTTGGTTGCCGGCTGTGCCCGGCGTTGTAGGGCAATTGGCTGAATGGCGGCTTTGTGGTTGAATGGAAAGGCAAAACAGGCGATTACGGGAGATTTGGTTGTACAGAGCTAATTTCGTAAAGGAATACGGGAAGATTACACTCAGGCGATTTTTGAGTGTTTTCTAAGCGATTCTGGGATGTGGGGACTAATGATGGGACAACTCTCAAATCCCTCCTAAGTTATTGATTGGAGGGGGAGAGTGGTGCCCGGAGGCGGAATCGAACCACCGACACGGGGATTTCCAATCCTGTGCACCGGCACCCCAATAACCCACACTGATGCACAATCAGTCACTTACGAATATGGGCGACCACTACGACCCACAGAAAAACGCTTTAGCGTGGACACTGTGGGGACACCTAACACAACGCTTTAGTCATGCATTTGCATAGTGATGTGACTTTAGCTGGAAATGGGAAAGCCCCTGATAGACCAGGTTTTGTTCCGAGGGTCGGAGACGGCGGAGGGAAGTTAGTCTGTCGTCTAAGGTTTTGAAGCCTCAACTAATCCACAGAGCCGAATAAATCAGGGAGTTGAAGAGTTGTCGTAGCGCAGTAGGCTCCATAAATCTGTAAGGCGGCTGGCACTATTTTGACACGTGCAAATCTACTACAATCTGGAGTGCTGGGATTTTAAAGCCTCGTATCTGCGGGCAATATAACCTGCGTTTCACTTAAGAGAATCCTGCTTCTTTGACATTCTGGCGTATGTTTTGAGGCTTTACGCCTATAAAGATTAAGTGTTTGCATTATCTACATATATGTGCCATTTATTATGATGGTGCTTTTTTTGAAAGGTGTTTGTGTGGCTGATAAAGCGTTGGTAAATCCGGAAGTTATCTCCTGGGCGAGAGAGAGGTGCGGATTGACCCCTGATATGCTAGCAAAAAAGCTAAACACAAAAGTTGCACGCTATCTTTCTTGGGAGGATGGCGTAGACCAGCCTACCTTCAAGCAAGCTCAAAAGCTTGCGAACGCTGTTCATGTCCCATTTGGTTACTTTTTTCTTCCTGGGCCGCCGGTCGAAGAGCTGGCTATCCCCGACCTTCGGACAATTGGCGGCCGTGCTCCACGTAGCCCATCCCCGGATTTGATTGAGACTGTCCGTTCTGTTGTTGCGAAGCAGGAGTGGTTTAAAGATTTCTTGATTGAGAACTCCGCTGAAGAATTGAATTTTATAGGCAGCTTTGATTTCCGAGAAGTGGAGCCTCAAGTTGTTGTTCGTGATATTTGTTCTGTGCTTGAGATAGAGAATTCACCTGATTTAAGAAAGGGCGACAATGATACTTACCTAACAAGGTTGGTAAATGCCTGTGAAGATAAAAGAATATTGGTGATGAGAAGTGGGATTGTCGGAACAAATACCCGCCGTAAGCTTGATGTTTCTGAGTTTCGTGGCTTTGCGATCGCAGATAGTCTGGCTCCTGTTATTTTTATAAATTCTGCAGATGCTAATTCAGCAAGGCTGTTTACATTAGTCCATGAGTTAGCGCACTTGTGGATTGGGTCTAGCGGTATTTCTAGCGTAGAGCCTGAAGATCAACGGGAAGAAGCGTTTTGTAACCAGGTTGCAGGAGAGTTTCTTGTTCCTAGGGCTGAATTTCTTAACCGCTGGGATAATGGCTCTGATTACTTAAGTAACTTTGCAATCCTTTCCTCTGAATTTCACGTGAGTAGATTGGTTATTGCAAGGCGAGCTTTGCAGCTTGATCTTGTTTCTAAGGAAACTTATCAGAACTTCTATAGATCTGAGGTTGAAGACTTCAAGAAGCAGGATCGAGGTGGAGGTGATTTCTACAGAAACTCTAAAGCGAGAAATAGTGCCCTTTTTTCTCGTGCTGTTATAAGGGAGGCATTAAGAAATAAAATGCTACTTAGAGATGCTGGGAGATTGCTTGATATCTCTCCTAGTAAGATAAAGGACTACTATTCAGGGTTGTCTTAATGTTCTATCTGGATGCTAATACGTTTATTGAAGCCAAGAATAGATACTACCATATGGATATATGTCCTGGGTACTGGCGTTGGATACTGGAGTCTTATGCCGAGGGCGCAGTAGGAAGCATCTCTATGGTATATGATGAACTTCTTAAGGGTAACGATGAGTTGGCTTCTTGGGCAAAAGAGAATGATGAGTTGTTTTTTCCTACTAACTCGTACCAAGTTCAGCAATATATGGTTGATGTATCGACCCATGTTTCAAGGCTCCCAGGGCTAAAGCCGAACGCAGTTCCTGAATTCCTAAATGGAGCTGATCCATGGCTGGTTGCTATGGCAATGGCAAATGATGGAGTTGTTGTTACTCATGAAATGCCAAACCCGGAAGCTAAGAAAAAGATTTTCCTGCCGGATGTGTGTGACCATTTTGATGTTCCATATATGAACACATTTGATCTACTTATTCAAAAAGAAGCTCAGTTTGTTCTTTCTTAAGGTTTCACGGTTTTGATTCTTTAAGCTCAATTGTGTTGATAGAGGCCTGTTCTATAATCCTCAACGTTTCCAAATCTCTATCCCATATAAAAATTTCGGACTCAGATCGGCCTATGTAGGCTCCCTTTATATGTATTTCCTTGGTGCTTATCTCCGCTATCTGGTATCTGGATCCGTTCTTAATGTTCATCGCGCTGCCCAGCGAGTATGACGCAGATAGAACTACTATTATTAAAAATGAGATTGTAAGAGAGTGCGGTAGTCCCGATATTTGGCCTATGTAATCAATAACCTCGTGCAGTTTTTTTGTCGTGAATGTTATCAATAGGACGCCCGTTGTGATCGCGGAAATTGATTTAAATTCATTAAGGTATAACCCAAGGGTGCCTAGTGATATTAGTGCCGTTGATAATATAAGTTCACTTCTGAATTTCTTTTGAAATGAGGCCTCGTTTGTGCCCTCTCCATGTCGTGATGTTTTTAGTTGTGCGAATAGTGCGCCAATGAACGTGCTGCTTGTTAGTAGTAGCGGCAATGCTGATCTAGTAAGTATCTCTGATATTGATAAATAGCTAAAAATATTGACGCCAAATGGTTGCCAGTAAAAGTACAGTGAAACGCACGATACTATCAGGGCTGCGGTCGTGCCAAGTGCTATTAACTGTTGAGAGTTGGATACCTTGTCTGCTTGCATTTTGTTTTTCTTTATTGGTTGCGTTTTGTCAGCTGTTGTTAAGCCCGTTTTCTAGTTTTCTTAGTAATCTTGTGACCACCAATTGTGCCTCTGGTTCTGAATATACTTTTCTGCTCTCGGTTACAAATATTTGCTCTGCCACCTTTTCCTTTATTTCATTTTGTTTTTCTTGTGGTAATGATGCGATATAGGGATGTATTGCTTTTAAGTGCAGTGAGTTTTGTTTGTACTTGTTCTGGATTTCTCTGTGTCTACTTGACTCTTTTGCTAAGTATGTTGCTGGAATGGATAGGATGACGACCATTCCTATTCTGATAATAGATTGAGCAATATCAAATTGCTGATAGGACGATTGGTAGTACGTGTAGCATATCATGAGCACCATAAGTGTCATGAATACTATTGAATAGTTCCGTAGCTTGTTGGCAGTGTCATTTTCCTTCGTTGCTGTATTTTCATAGCTCCCCGAGATAGATTCAGCTGTTACGGTCCCAAATATTTCATTTAGTTTTTCCTCTTTTTCTCCGAGCCTTTGCTTTGTTTCCTCTAACCCGGATTTCTCATAGCCACCCAGCAAGTCTCGCAGACTGGGCGGGTGGCCGCCATGGCCGCCCAGTTGCGGCCCTGATTGCTTAATAAGTGGTCAATTTCTGTTATTCGGACACACTACC
>JASMTJ010000362.1:0-4084 GCA_041694335.1 Bacteroidales bacterium | reverse complement strand
CTCCACAGCCACAGCTTAGCTGCTGACCATCGGAGGTGGTGATGTCACTGCTGCAAGACTTTTTCACCTCGGTCTCTTTGTTGAATAACATTTTCAGACCGATGCCTGCAAAAAGCAGTGCAACAATCACAACGGATATTAAAATAAGTTCAAGCATAATTATTATCTCCTCTATTTCTGTTAAAAACTACTCTTTTTACAGCAAACAAAAATCATACACCTGATTTTTTGCTTGCCTTTGTTATTGCAACAAACACTCAAGCTTCGGCGCTTGTTTACAAGAAAGTGCAAAAATAAGGGATTATTTTTTCCTGATAAAGCATAGATCGAGGTGTAAAGTAGAGTAATTATCGTAAACCGCATTTTATCAAGTCAGAAGGGAAATAGAAATACAGTTTGGCGGAAGCTCCTGCTTCCGCTTTTATATTCTTCCAGCCTCCGGCTGGTTTCATCGCATATTCAAAATATTTGTACTATTTAAAAGCCAGAGGCTTTCATGATCTTACAGCGGAAGCAGGAGCTTCCGCAGAACGTTAATTTTTAAAAATATAAGTAACCAACTTTACACCTCGAAGCATAAAAAAAGGCCGCCCGAACTACCATTAATGATAGCCAGGCGACCCCCACCTTATCCCCTCATGATAAGTTCTACAGAGGCTTCAGCTCCGGATAGAGCTTTGATACCTTCTGGTAGTTTTTCTCTTTTAGTCCAACATATCCCTTCCTGAAAAAGATAAAGGTGTTGGTTTTATCGAGCTTCAGGTTCGACAGGATGTTTTTGTTATTGGTTTTTCTGAACTGGTTTACGAAAACAGTGATGTCTGAGATGTGAACCGGGTCATCGTACTTAATGAGGTAGTCATAAACCAGTTCCTTTATCGTACCGGTTTTTACGTTATCCCACTTTTTCAGCGCATACGTGCTCGTTTTGCCGATAGCTGTCACCTCTTCGATGCTCAGTATCGATGAGCGGAGCGACTCAATATTTTGCGGTACCCGGATATTCATCGTGCGCAGCGCCTCACAAATTTCGGTCAGGGTCATGGGCTTTTTATAAGCTTCAAGCACCTCAATAATGTATTCCGAAATCTTTTTCATGGTGTTGCGGCGGATGTACAGGTTGTTCTTCTTGTCCTTGTAAAGCCCGAACTCTTTTAAAACCAGCTTATCGCAATAAGGCTTAGCCAGCTTAAATGTGCCCTCGTTGTCATCGTTAAGGTGGTTTTTAATCAGCTTGAAATAGTCCACCGCATAATCTTCCTCCACGCGATCGTTAACCAGCCCGTAAACTTCATTGTAGAACCCGATATAATCAAAACGATCGATAATTTTCTTGTTAACCAGGAAATAGATATTGTGAGGGGTGCTGTCATCAAGGAACAGCGCGGTAAAGTCCTTATACAATTCCGCGAAAGCGAAAGTGTAGAATTTCGGGGTGAACTCAAGATACTCGTAACGGTTAAGTTTGTTGGCGTGCATCTCATCCATCACAATATAGTTCTTGCTCGAATCGACCTTATAGTCGTAGTAATTGCTGGTAAAGTACAGCTCTTCATTAAAGATGCTCAAGATTTCACTCAGCTTGGTGGGAATGTAGAGCGCAATCTGGCGTACACGCTCGCGGGTGATCTTATAAATATCTCCGATGGCCTGTAGCGTCATCTTCTCTTCTTCCTTGTAGAAGTTGAAATTGTGCTGGAAAATATAATACTCACGGTCCGAAAGCTCGCTTCGGAGAATTTCGCTGATAAATTTAAAAATCGGGAAGCGACGCATCAGGAAATACTGGCGATAGGGCTCGGCTGTTTCGCTGTCGATACCATAACGCGAGAAGCAGTAAAACTTCAGCTTGTCAAACAGGTAGTTATCTTCATCAAGCTCCAGCTGCTCGGGGTCGATAGCATATTCATTGATATACTTCTCCGACATGTTAATCAGCTCGTTGTTGGTTTTTTCTCCGCAGTTTCTGACCTGCTTAAAAGTTTGGTTCTTGAAATAATAGCCGAGAATCTTATAAAGGTTATCCAGTGAACCATTCAGGCAGACTTTTTTTGTTCTTTCCGACAAGCTGTTAAGTTCTTTGAGCTCATCGATGTGGTAGTTAATTAGCTTTTTTTGTTTTGGCACAATTCACGAATTTTGGTTAACTAATGATTACAAAGATAGCAATTCATAGTTCCCAAGTCAATAGACTTCATGAAAATGTGCTTGTTTTCTTATTCAAACGTTTGCGTAACTCAATTTTTGGTCAGCTCGTAACACGCTATCGCAGTGGCAATGGATGCGTTCAGCGATTCTGGTCTTCTATATGAATTTTCTTGATGAACCGGAATGGTAATATATTCGTCAATTATTTCGTAAACCTCTTTGCTTATGCCGTTTGACTCACTGCCGGTTACCACCACTTTTCTTACATTTGACTTTGCGCTCCCAATATCGGTCCCTTTCATATCGAGCCCCAATATCCTGTAATCGCTTTTAAGTTGAGTAAGTGTTTTTACCAGTGGCACGTAGCTTACGCTTACGCGGATAAAAGAGCCCATGGTCGACTGGATGGTTTTGGGGTTGTACAAATCCACAGTATCTTCAGAGCATAGAATATGCGTGATGCCAAACCAGTCGGCAGTGCGGATAATGGTGCCCAGGTTTCCCGGATCAGTAATGCGGTCGAGTGCCAGAATCAGCTCCGGCTTATGGCTGAAGCCGCCTTCCCTTTGCGGGATGTTGACCACGGCCATGATTCCGGCGGCCGTACTGAGTGAAGAGAGCGACTGCATGGTGTGCTCATCGACCTCCACGCATTCAATAGTGCTGATGGCGGCGGCAGTGCCCGACATGCGCGGAGTGTAAAGAATCTTGCGCACTTCAAAATTCCCCGAAAGGAGCTCTTTTACGCTTTTCTCGCCCTCCACCACAAAAGCCTGCTCCTGTTTCCGGAATTTCTTTTGCTTCAGCGAGCGAATTATTTTTATCTCTTTTTTTGAAAGCATAACAAGGCAAAGATACAGAAACAAAAGGAGTAGAGTAGGAGTGGGGTTGTCGGTTGTCAGTTGTCGGTTTTCAGTTTTCAGTTGCTTGCCCTGTGAAATTCGACGCAGGAGAGTATTTCTCATCAGGGTCGGTTGTCCCGATTCGTACCTCATCGGGATTAGTTCGACTATCAAGATATGGTTCGTTTAATGCTCCCATATATTGTGTCTCACTGAATCGGTTGTCGGTTGTCGGTTTTCCGGAAAGGTGGTGTAGAAATCTGTTTTGTGTATCCCTCGTATTTCTTTTGGTTTTAGAAGAAAAGTTTTAATCCACGAAGGACACAAAGGAAATTCACAACGAACACAATGGAAAGGAGCCTTCAAAGGATTCAAATCTTTCCATATCAGTAGAATCAGTCAAATCAGTGTGCTGAAATTACGATAGAACGGAACACAGATATCACTGATTAAACAGATTTTCACTGTTTCTTTACAATCCAATCTCCTATTCTTTATTTCTAAAACTGACAACTGACAACTGACAACTGATAACTGACAACTGAAACCCTGCGATTAACTTTCTGGGTTCGCGCATTCAGCGTGATTCTTTTGCGGCCTTCGTGCGGTACCTTTTTTCGTCAAATAAAACTCTCATGCAAAGAGCGCTAAACTGAAGAAACACTAAAAACGCAAAGAAATAGTGCCCTTTGTGCATCCCTCGTGTTCCTTGTGTTTATAGAAGGGATATGCTTAACCACTAAGAACACTAAGAAAATACACTATGATCACGAGGAAATATAATCACTCTGATAGAGCTAACCTTTCTCAATCAGTATATTCTGAATCTGTACAGAAACCTCGGCGTGCCGTTTTCATGAAATCACAGCACACAGATATCACTGATTGAACGGATTTTCGCTGATTGTTTTTAATTTTCATCAACAAAAACTAATAACCGAAAACAGAGAACCGATAATCGACAACCGATAACCGATAACCGATAACTGAATACCGAAAACAAAAAAAACCACCCTGAACCGAATCAGCGTGGCTTCTGTTTTGTACTAAGCTGTGGATTTTACTCAGCTACCACTTCAAGTTTAATGGTGGCT
>JASMTJ010000361.1:0-7421 GCA_041694335.1 Bacteroidales bacterium | reverse complement strand
CGTGGCATTCCATCGCACAGCTTTATGGCATTAGGTTGCCCTGGCTGCACATCTACAACATGGGAAATGCTAAGCTGGAGCCCGGCGAAAAAATCAGGCTGAAGATTTTCTAATCGCAGGGGTTTAGGTTATCTTTATGACCTAAATAGATGATTATGCGACACTTTATTGCTTTTTTGCTGATGCTTCCTGCAATCCTTTACGGACAGATTATTCCCGATGACCGGACCTTTAACTGGTCTGTGGCCGGACAAGAGGCAGAATTTGCAGATCCGGAGGCAGAGGTCAATGTGTTGGATTTTGGAGCGGTAGGTGATGGCAGCTTGAATGATGCACCCGCCATCCAGGCAGCGATGGATAGTTTTGAGGGAGATCCAGGAATTGTTTTTCTTCCTGAAGGCCAGTTTCTTTTGCAGGATGCGCTGCAAATTCCTTCCGGGATTGTGCTTCGGGGTGTCGACTCCCTCTCCACACACCTTCTGATTGACTTTTCGGGGGAGCCACAGCATGGTTTGAGGATTTCCGGACAAAGTGCCTCTGACTTTCAGATTGTTGAAGCCGGTTTCCAAAAAGGAAGTATGAAGGTCGTTGTAGAACAGCCGGAAATCTTTTCTTCCGGCGATTTTGCAGAGTTGCTCCAGGAAAATGGCGACTGGGATACGGAGCCGGCTTCCTGGGCAGAGCAGTCAGTTGGGCAAATGCTGACCATTGAAGCCGTGTTGGGCGATACGCTCTTCCTGCAAATGCCGCTGCGAATTGATTTCGACGAAACCCTCGAACCAAAAATCCGGAAAGTGTTACCAAGGGAAAACATCGCCATTGAAAACCTGCGCATTGAGAGGCTGGATGAACCGGCCGATGGCGCAGGCTCAAACATTTACATTAATTTATCCAAAGGAATACGCATCAGTGATATTGAGAGTGATAAGAGCGTGGGAAGCCATATCGCTGTTTATCGTTCCAGCCAGGTTTTGCTGGAAGGAAGTTACATCCATCATGCCTTTACTTACGATGGCTCCGGCACCCGCGGATATGGAATCACACTCCATTCGCACAGCGGAGAATGTCTCGTTGAAAACAACGTTTTTGAGCACCTTCGTCATGCGATGATGGTCAAAACAGGGGCTAACGGCAATGTGTTTGGATATAACTATTCGATTGAGCCATATCGCTCTGAAACCATCCACGATTATTCGGGCGATGTTTCACTGCACGGGCATTACGCTTTTGCCAACCTTTTCGAAGGGAACCTGGTGCAGAATATTATCATCGATCATTACTGGGGGCCTTCAGGTCCGCTAAACACCTTTTTCAGGAACAGGGCGGAGTTATACGGGTTTATCATCACCTCAAGCGATAATCCCACAGACAACCAAAATATTGCCGGGCTGGAAATCACAAATACTGACTTCCTTTACGGGATGTACACCATCAGTGGTGAGGAGCATTTTGAGTACGGAAATTATGTTACCGGCGAGATTTTGCCCTATGAAACCGACTCATTGCCCGATACCTCCTACTACAAAACGGCCATTCCCGAATTCTGGACCGAGGATATTCCATGGCCATCCATCGGAATCCCGCTAGAGCCAGGTGAGTGGGATATCCCGGCCAAACACCGCTACCTTGGAATAAACACTTCCAACGAAATTCAGCGGGCAACGCTGGAAGTCTATCCCAATCCGGTAAGCAACAAGCTCTTTATCAGCAATACAGATGAGATTTCGGATGTCCGTGTTTATAACCTCGCGGGTACAATGATTCATGCTCAAAGCACGATGTCAGACTTTATAGATGTTTCCGGGTTTGAGTCCGGCGTTTATCTGTTTGAATTCCGAACACACAAGTCTGTGATAGTGAAGAAGGTGTTGGTCAGGTAGAAAGTTACCTCCAAACTACGGCAGCAGATATTTCACCAGCTTCTTCTCGTTTCCGGCGATAACGGTGGTTTTACCGTATCTTTTGAGTTGCCCCACAGCGCATGAAGTGGTGGTCTCAGGTCCGGAGATGTCTTCAACAAGCCCGTCTTTTGTTATCAGGTAGCATTTCGAATCGGACAAGGAAGTAAACTTCAAAGCGGTATTGTTTCTGTAGCTGATGATTTCGGGCTGTGTGTACACGTGGTCGCCGAAATTATTCTCATACAACACATTCTTAAAGCGATCGTAAATCACCACTCTTCCTTTGTCAAAATAGATAAAATCGTAGTGGCGGTCTTCGTTAAAACGTTCATAAAAGAAGTAATGATCGTTTGAGAATTGCTCAAACTTTGTTTCAGCCGTGCGTCCGTTTAGCTTGATATACTTGAGCGCGCCACTGATTCCGGTGGTGATAAACGGAGCTTTGCTGTTTGTACGGTTAACGAATATCCTCGAGTGGTATGCATTTACGATTTTATCGCGCATGCTCACCCGGATGTTTCCGCGGCGGTTGGCAATCAATAGATTTCCGTTTTTGGCAGTGGCAAAGAGGTAATCGCGACCGGCAAACACCAGGTGCTGCATCGGCGTAACCACCTCGCCGGGAGTTCTTGGTTTTTCCCATCCGGCTACTTCATTGCCTTCAATATCGTAGGCATAAATTTTTTGGTCAGCACCCGCCAGCATCAGGCGGTAGCCATTGTAGTTAAATACCGCTACCGGATTGGTGGCCTTCGCATCAATCTTCACCGGATAATTCTCTACATCACGCCCCAGCACGTCTATCAGGTAAAGGTGGTTTTCGGTATTGAGAAGGTACTGCACCTTGTTGTTGCTGTAGGCGTCTACCTCATGGACTTTCCCCATTGGCCTTCCCGACAAGGTGTGCTTCCACAGGATTTTGCCATCGTGGCTGATGAAATACATGTTGTTGAGCGCATCGAATGCGATGATTCTTTTTTCGGTGCTCAGATGGTCATTGACTATTTGTGGTGTGCCTATAACCTCGGCATCAAGTTTTAGCTCCCAGCTGCTTTCCTGTGTGGAGCGCAGCTTTTCGCCTGAGCTGGCATAGATGCTTGTGAAATGGTATTTCCCGGTGTTGGAAAACTCCGCTGTAAATCCGGCGATATTTTCCAGGGCGGTGGTGTTTTCACGATAGGCTTTTTCGATGTTTTTATTCATGCCTGAAGCCAGTTGCAGGGCAGGTTGCATCCGGGCATAAACCATCAGGTTGGCGTTTCCTGAAAAGCCGTTCGACAGGGAAGAGAAAGTATCGTCGTTAGCAAGTACGTCGTTGTTTTCAATTTTCCTGAGTGTTTCGAGCAGGTGATTGAGGTTAGAGGAGGCAATCAGCAAGTCCTCGTGGATGGTGAAGTAGGGCGATTCGATGTTGGTAAACAGCTTACCAAACAGGTTCCTGAAAAAGTCTTCTGAAGGCATCCTAAGCACCCGCTTCCCGTCATCGCCGGTTTTGTCGTAAAAAGACTTTCCGGTTCTTTTGGCCATCTGCTCTATTCCTTTAAGTGCAGCGGCTCCATTACCGGTATATAAAACTACCGAGGTGTTGTTGCTTACATTGTTGAGTGCGCTTTGGTCGAGAATGAGAATGCTTTTGCCGCTGAGGTTTTGAAACAGGTTTTCATTGGCTTTAAACTTTCGGGAGGCTTCGTCAAAGCGGCTGTTTTTCTGCAAGTGCCTCATCCATGCTTCTCCGGAGTCGAAATTCTGGATGACCGCCAATGCGGCTGAAGCCGGAATATGATTTTGTGGTTTCATCGCAAAACCTTCCTCTGCAAATGCCGAAAGGTAGTCGGACGAATCGGCCATGGTAAAGCCGTTGAGGATGAGCTTGTCTTTCTTGGCGGTGAGGTCCAGGGCCGCCCATCCCGCGAAAGCGGAAAGCGACTCCATTAAATCGGAATATTTTGAGTAGGACCCGCTAAGCAGGAGGTTCGGAAGCTTTGAGAAGTTTACTAGGAGTGTGCCATCTGAATACTCGCCAGACGTGCCTCTGATTTCTGCAAAGCGATTGTTTTTTGGAAGATGACTTTTTTTGATGGATTGCTCCAGCGCCCGCGTGATGGTTTTGAAATCGTAGCTGAGCAGCAGCACACCGCTTTCGAAAGCAAAATTGAGCACCGCATCTTCTTCAGAAAAAATAATTTGGTGCACCGGAATTTCCAAGTGGCTTTTGTGTGTGATGGAGGCCTTACTCCCAAAATCATTTTGTATAATGCTTTCGATGTCTTTAAAATTCAGGCTGCTGGCCGTCGAAAGCAAAAGATTGGCCTGAAAATCCCCATCAACCGTGGTGGCGATAAAAGTCTTGTTGCCCGCAAAGGCAGAGGCGATTTTGGGGTGCTTTTCGCCGAGCTTCACCAGCTGCTGCATTTGCCTGTATATCCTGTTAAAGCCTTTGTTTTCTTTTCTGACACCCCAGATTGATGACTGCGCGTAGGTGTTCCACACCGGAAGCAAATTGTTGGTCTCTAAGATAAGTGGAGAATCTTCGGGAATGTAGTTCAGCGGGTCGGCAGATTGTTGCGAAAACTCATCGCAGGAAGCGAAAAACATCACAACAGTCACCATGACAAGTAATTGAAAATTTCTCATGATTTTCAAGGCCTTTTTGGTTCTTTTTCAATGAGCTCAAAAATAATCAAAAGTAGGCTAAGGCCATGGAAATGGGCGTTAATATTTAACTTGTGAATTAATTCTAACACTTTCTTCTGGTTTTAGAGAGTTTGTGCCAATGACAACTTTAGGGTGAGGAGAATGTGGACCAAGATGGTATTTGCAAACAATGAGCAATAGAATCGTCACTTCAAAACTCCTCTTTGCTATGTTTTTTGCTATTGCAAAGATAGGATGACGGGGCTATATGGGTAGGGTGGAAAAAGGAAGCGCCGACTCTTTGTTTTTTCTTATTATGTCGGCGCTCCCTTTTTCTCCCGGCCTACGAGGGTGTGTCTCGCAAAACAAGCAGGGAATTATTGTGAAGGCCTGTGTGGTAGCCATTCGCGAGTGAACCGGTAGAATAATGATGAAATACATACAAAACCAAATAGTTAAGAGCACTTCTAATCCATTAGTGAACGGCTCGAATGGCGTGGATAATTCCGTGCGTAGCTTTTGCCGACATGCCCTCGTCAGCCTTGACTTTTTGGTACTTTTGGGTCAAGCCAAAAGTACTATGTAACATTCTCTTGAAAGGTATCATTGTTAAATTGGACGTTAATAAATTCAAATGCCTTAGCTATCTTACAATCCCAGCCTGAGCTGTGCTTTTATCTGGAAGGTTTTTCGGTGGTAGGGGGTGCGGCCGTATTTCAGGATGGCGTCGACATGTTGTTTGGTGCCATAGCCGGCATTGCGCTCCCAGCCGTATCCAGGAAATTCTTTGGCCAGCTTTTCCATAAAGTCATCGCGATAAGTTTTTGCCAGCACCGAGGCCGCTGCAATGGAAAAATACAAGCCATCACCTTTAATGATGCATTGGTGCCGTATTCCTTCCATCGGATTAAAGCGGTTGCCGTCTACAAGCAGGAATTGCGGCGGGCTTTTAAGTTTCTTCACCGCCTGGTGCATCGCCAGGTAACTGGCATTATGGATATTTATTTCATCAATCTTTTGGTGATTAACAGAAGAAACGGCATAGTCAATGGCTTCTTTTTCAATTTCCGCCCGAAGCTGTTCCCTCACTTTTTTAGAAAGCTTCTTTGAGTCATTGAGACGCTTGTTAAAATAATCCTTTGGCAGGATAACAGCGGCGGCATAAACGGGCCCCGCCAAACACCCCCTTCCGGCCTCGTCGAGGCCCGCTTCTGTGTAGTGCTCCTGTAAAAACGGTTTCAGCATCATCACATCAGGTAATCTATAATTCTTTCATAAACAATAGAGACCAGCAGCAGCATCAGTATCCAGTCCTTGATTTTTTCTTTCCGGATGTTGGTGATAAGCCTGCTGACGGTAAACGAAAGCGGGATAAACAGCTGGATCATGAAAAACATCCATTGGTCGGGAAACAGGATGATGCCGGCCGCGATAAGCAGCGCGTGAAAGATAACAACGTTCAGCCTTTTCCGTGTCCGGATAATGTTTTCGTCGAGCTTAAAAATCATCCGGGGCACCGTAATCAGCGTCAGGAAAGCCAGGACACCCATAAAAGCATACAGGTCGAGAGGCAGGCTTTTGGGCAATGCCCCCGGGATTCCGCTGTAAAAGTCGGCGATGTAAAGAAATCCGCTGTCCAGATTTTCAGTCCAGAAAAGGTAGAAAGCATAGAACAAACCAACCACCAAAATTCCCAGGAAAGAGATTATCCATTCGCGAAGTTTGTAAATGCGGTAAATTACAAAGGTAGTCCAGAGCAACAGCAGCAACAGCAGGTTTGCCGGGTGGAACAAGGCTGCGATGCCGATAAGCAGAGAGGCGTTAAACCACTCAAGCAGCACTTCGCGCTGGCCCTGATTTGCGATAAGCTGCCGGATAAAGAGGATCACAAAAAGGTTGGAAACCATCGCCGGATGCAGTGTCAGGTGGTTTTTGCTGAAGCTCATAAAAACCAGGTAAATCAGCATGGGCAGCAGGTTGGTGAGCCCCAGGATGCGGTAGTTTCCGGTAATCAATGTCAGAAGCCCGCCTTGAATAAGCACCAGCACCAGGGCCAGCAAGGTGATCAGCCAACTGCTTTCAAGCCCTGCAAAAGTGTCCTGAAAGGGCGTCACAGTCAACGCCGCCGGCAGTTCGGGCGGGTTGATGAAGGCCGTAAGCCACAGCACCGCTGCAAACAGCAGGATGATGATGATCTGCGACTGATAGGTGCTTCTGAAAATCCTGATTATCATTATAAGAATTTTATTAGCTATAAATGTAGCTAATTACTAAATTGTTTTTATTCATTTTGTTCGGCGGAAGCTCGTGCTTCCGCTGTATTATTCTTGAAGCCTCTGGCTTCCGTCCAAACTTCTGGGTATATAGCTAATCGTGATACCAGCCAGAGGCTGGAAGAATGTTGCATCGGAACGAGACGTTCCGACAAACATCTCGTTTATTTTCTCTTTTTGGTTTTAAGATGAATGCATAATTACAATTATTTGTTTTTACACCTCAAGAATATTTTTCCAGATCTTTTCCGAGATCTTTTCTGTAATAGCTGCCTTCGAAACGAATTTTTTCGCAGTTTTCGTAGGATTGCTTCAAGGCTTCCTGCATGCTTTCGGCCAGTGAGGTGATGGCAATCACCCGTCCGCCGGAGGTCACCGTGTTATTTCCCGCTTTCGTTGTCCCGGCATGGAAGAGGATGCTTTTTTCCACATCTTCGAATCCCGACATGGCCTTTCCTTTCTCATAAGCGCCCGGATATCCTCCTGAAACCATCATAACCGCCGCGGCATGCTGTGGTTCGAACTCAACAGATTTATCTTTGAGCTGACCTTCAGCGGCTGCCTTTATCAACTCAAGCAAGTCGCTTTTGATCCGCGGAATAACCGATTCTGC
>JASMTJ010000360.1:0-1065 GCA_041694335.1 Bacteroidales bacterium | reverse complement strand
TAGTATTCACTATGAACTTCACGCTGGGAGTAGTGGCAATTATCGGTACATTGTATTCACGTAGCAAACGTTCTTTTATTATCTCTAAATGCAGCATTCCCAAAAAACCACAACGGAAACCAAACCCTAAAGCCAGAGAACTTTCCGGTTCATACACTAGAGCCGCATCGTTTAGCTTCAGTTTGGCCAAACTATCACGCAAGTTTTGATAATCTTCACCGTTTAATGGGAAAATGCCGCTGTACACCATCGGTTTAGGTTCCTCGAACCCGGGCATAGGTTCTGGACAGGGATTTTTTACCGTGGTAATAGTATCGCCCACTCGAGCATCGGCTACTTCCTTTATGTTGGCAATTATATAGCCTACTTCGCCAGCTTTCAACTCTTTAGCCGGCACATACTCTATACCCAAATATCCGATTTCTTCAATATTGACCTTCTTCTGATTGGAAAATAGTTTTATACTATCGCCTCTTTTCAGGACGCCATCAAAAATACGCACCAACACTATCACTCCTCGATAAACATCGAAATGGGAATCGAAAATTAGTGCTTTTACCGGCTGCAAAACATCACCTGCCGGTGCTGGCATATGCTCTACAATACCGTCTAGTAATTCGGGAACACCTGTTCCTTCTTTAGCGCTTATTTTATATATCATCTCTGGGTCAATGCCAATAATTTCCTGAATATCGTGCATGGTACCTTCCACATCAGCTTGGGGAAGATCTATCTTGTTTATTACCGGGATTATCTCCAGCTCGTTTTCCATCGCCAGGTAAAGATTGCTCATGGTCTGGGCTTCGATGCCCTGGGAAGCATCCACCAGTAACAAAGCTCCTTCACAGGATGCCAAACTGCGCGATACTTCGTAGGAAAAATCTACATGACCAGGTGTATCGATAAGATTGAAACTGTAAGTCTCGCCATTTTTTTTATGATTCATGCGAATCGCATGTGATTTTATAGTTATACCACGCTCTCGCTCCAAATCCATATCATCTAGAACCTGCTGAGCATGCAAGTTTCGGTCGATAACATGCGTTAGTTCCAACATGCGGTCGG
>JASMTJ010000359.1:0-9453 GCA_041694335.1 Bacteroidales bacterium | reverse complement strand
TACTCTTCGCCGGGCTCAAGGTAAACTACCGGACTCAAATCGGTAGTGTGGTAACCTTTATGTTCAATCTGGCCTGTATGCGAATATTCTAAATCTGAGAGCAAACCGCCGTCAAAACTCTTGTAAATCTGCAGGGTATAGTTGGCTGTATCATTGTCAGTCACAAACGAAACTCCCTTTATGTATTGATGACTGGTTGCAGTGAACTTGTTAAAAACCGCCATGGCGCTGTGCAATGTATCAACCCAGCCATGATAATCGTGATAATAAATATGATCGTAGTCTGGCTTTCTGACATCAGCAAAAAGCACCGCTCCCATTTCGGGGTGCTTTGCGGCATGCTTGTCATAATAAGAAACATAAAAATATCCGTTATTTCCCCATGATGAACCCCATGAATTCTTGCAAATCCAGGCTCCCCTCTGTGGACCGGGGGTAATCTTCCTGTCGTCCCACCCGATAATCGTTATCGCCTGGTTAGGCTCCTCCGAAGAACTGGGTGGCTGATAATGATTGTAGAGAAAATCGATATAATCATCATCATAGGCGATAACCGAAGCCACTGCCCCGTAATTCATGATACTGTGCTTTATGCGGTTGATGTGCTCAAGCTCCTCCCCGGCGTAGAGCCAGATGATGTGTCGTGGAATAAAGTAATGAAAATCTTCATCAACTTGTTGCGGGGGTTGTTCAAACGACTGTGCGTCCACTTCTCTTACAGCGCCATTTCCGCGTGTAAGATAAGCTGCTGCCACCCTGTAGCTTCCACCGTTGTGGACGTTAAAACCGGAACCGGAGGGGTCTTCTGTATCCTCATTATGAAAGGTGTTGAAGCCGTTCCACCAATCCATGTGGTATTCGGCAAGGTTTGGGATGCCGTCTTCACCTGATAAATTCCAGATATCCGTAACCATCAGGTTTGACTCCATAGAACCGAAAGTGGCGAAAGACCAGCTGGTGTACCCCATCTGGTCGCGGACAGGCGTGGTAAAAGGCTCCCCGTCTACATCGCGCAAGTCAAAACTGTCGGGTAAGTCTTGTGCAGCCACAATGTGCGTAAAAAGTGTAATTATCAGGAAGATAATTCCCTTCATATAGAGTAGCCTCGTTTTATTCGACGGTAAATATACTATAAGACTTTATAGTAATCAAGAAAACTTATTATTTTTTCCAATGACTCAGATCGGTCTTTGTCATCGCGGCAAGCTCATCAATTTCACCTTCATAGAAATCGGTCAGGTATTTTTTATCATTTTCATTGATCCTTTTCCCCTTTCCTGAATCGAACATGGTGCTTTTTAATTTCTCTATGGCTTTTCCCTTTAGAATTGCCTTCACAATATTCTTCAATCCGCTTTGAGCCATTAATTTATTAAGAAGAGGAAATTTTGGGATCTTCGCCTCATTGTGACTCCGTCCGGTGTCGAGCTTCATATTCTCAACATCAAGAAAAGCCTGCACCTCTTTTAAAACTTCGTCGGGGTTTTGCACAAGATTCTCAAAAAAGATCACTTTCACCTGACTTTTCGGAAAAACTTCGTAGTAGCGTTTGAGTTGTGTAGCATACATTCCAAACTCCAAAAACATTTCCGATTTCCCAATGCCTTTAGGTTCTGTGTTTATATCTTTTTCGAGTGCCTCGCGGAAAGACAACCTCGTATGACCATAACGTAAAGCCATAAGGTAGTGTGAGAAAGCCCGGTTAATGGGGTTTCGCAAAACAGCAATAATTCTGGCTTCAGGATTGTATTCGCAAATGTTTTTCGCGGCCACCTCAGATACAAGGTATGATGTACTTGCTTCTCCGATTGCTTTTTCGCCTGACACTCCTTCGAAAAGCCTTTGATAATGCTCCTCCTTTCTTACATAGGTGAGCTGAAGTGGTTTTAAAGGTTGGTCGGAAAAATAGGCCTCTACATCCAAAAAGGTGTTTTTTCGGTATGCTGAAGAAAACTCTTTTACATCAATATCAGTAGAAAAATAATTTGGCTCTTTAACAGGACTAAAATAAAGACCGGGATGTTGTTTGAGATATTCGTAAAGCGATGTAGTTCCTGCTTTTGCTGCCCCTACGATGAAGAAATCCGGTTTATTCATTATTCTTCTTTGCTAAATAACAGTTTCAAATAGTGTTTTATTTGTCCTAAAGGAAAAATAGGATAGGTTAAAAACCCGGTATACTGGTAAATATTAATCACTGCCAACAGATTAAGCAGAACCGTGCTGAAGGCCGTAGCATATGCAGCTCCGTTGATTCCCAAAACAGGAATCAGAACGTAATTAAGAACAAAGTTGATAAGCACACTCACCAGCAAAACGTAAAGCACGTTTTTTTCCTTTCCGGTCATATTCATCAAAATCACCGTACTTCCGGAAAAGGCTGCAAACATTTGCCCAAAAGACAAAACAATCATCGCCTGGTTTCCTGCCTGAAACTCCGTCCCAAACAAACCGAGAATAAACTCCGGGAAAAGCAAAATGAGAAAAAACACCGGTGCCGAAGCCAGAAAGCTGATAAAAGAAACCGCTTTTACGAGTTGCTTAAACCTGACTTTATTAAACTTAAAAAGCTCAGCATACTTGGGCATGGCAATGGAGTTGACAGCAATCAGAACAATGGAGTTGAGTGCGGCAATTTTCAAGGCCACATTATAAATACCCACGGCAGCATCGTCAGAAAATGCGCCGAGCATCAACACATCGGTCCAGTTCATGACCAGAAATAAAGAATTGGTCATCATCATCGGGAGCGTGGTGCTGATTATTTTTCCGGGTTTTGGAATTTTCGGTGAATAATGGCTGTCGAGGTTTGGATATGTCTTCAGGTAACTCTTTAAGGTGAAAAAACTACTGGCCATGAGAATAATAAGAATAATACCCAAGGCAATAATAGCGGCTTCTTTTTGACCGTAAAACGCATTGACAATAAACAGAATAATTAAGCCCCCAAAATAAATGGTTACATTTTGATGGACTGAAAAGGGAAGAATCTTCTTCAGCCCTTTGAGGCTTTCGGAGTTGTAGCTCATCAAAGAATAGGGTATGACCAACAGCCCTATTGCCATAACCACGTAGTTTTTCTCCACTGTGTCGTAAAACCAGTCGGTTAAATATCCTGAAAAAACAATAACCACCAAAGCCACTGCGGAGGCACTCATCAGGATAATGCGCAAGCCGTAACGATAGATACCCCTCATACGAAGATATGAACGCCTGGAGGCCGATTCGGCGAGATATTTAACAATAGAAGTATCGAACCCCATTTTCCCGACCACCGAGCTGATCATCAGGATAGTCCAGCTGGTGGCAAAAATACCAACGCCATCTGCACCATACAATTGTGCTAAAAAGAAAAAGAAAACATAACTCGCCACCGCAGAGAGCAACCTGAACACGAAAGCAATTGAGCTTCCGCGAAACAGCTCCCTGAAATGCATATCTCCATTAATTCTTTTGTAAACGTTCAAACCGGTTATTTTTTACAGGATGCAAATATAGGAGAATTAGTTGCCTGTAAAAGCAGGAAATCACACCTCAATTGCTTTAGTGATTAATTCAACCAGTATTCTTTTGTTGATAGGTTTTTCAATGTAATCATCGCACCCTGCATTCAGCGCTTTTTCCTTGTCGCCGGGAAGTGAATATGCCGTTTGTGCAATAATTGGTATTTTCTTATTTATCTCTCGGGTTTTTCTGGCGGCTTCATAGCCGTTCATTCTAGGCATTTTGATATCCATCAAAATCAAATCAATATCAGTATCTGATTTAAGTATTTCGAGCAGCTCTATCCCATCCTGCGCCCTGATAATTTCGCGGGTATATTTCGCCAGAACAACTTCGAGGTGAAAAAAGCTGGTGTCATCATCCTCCGCAATCAGCACACGGAATTTCTTTTGTGGCTTTTCTCCGGTATAACTAACAGGTGGTTTTCTGACTCCAGTCTTCAGGTTGTCGCAATTGCTTGCAACAGTAAAATAAAATACAGAACCTTCTCCCGGCTCAGACTCCACCCAAATATTACCCCCCATCATCTCAACATACGATCGGCTGATCGCCAGGCCCAAGCCCGATCCTTCAAGCGCATGGACATCCTCAATATCTGCCTGCTCAAAACGGTTGAAAATGGCTTCCTGACGTTCCGGAGGAATACCTCTTCCGGTATCTTTCACATAAAACAACCGTTTATCTCCGTTCATCTTGCAGCCCACCTCAATAAATCCATCGTGGGTGTACTTTAATGCATTTTTGACAAGATTGGTAATTACTGAATGAAACTTCGTTTTATCAGCACAAATCTTATCCTCTTCTTCATTGAGCCCACATGATAGTGAAATATTTATACCCTTTTCTTCGGCCTGAGGCCTGAAAAATGTTATTAAGGACTCTAACTCCTCATGGATGTTAAAATCGCTTAAGGAAATACTTACCTGTCCGGAATCTATTTTTGAGATATCAATAATATCGTTTACCGTATTGAGCATCCTCCGGCCGCTACGCTGAATAACATCAATATACTTTCCTTGCCTGTCAACACTAAGATTGTTTTCTTTCAGCAGCTCCGTGAATCCAAGAATTCCATTCATTGGTGTACGGATTTCATGACTCATATTGGCCAGAAAAGCAGATTTTAACCTGTCAGATTCCTCTGCCTTCTCCTTGGCCTCTATGAGTTGCCTGCGGTTTTCAAGTCGCTCGGTAATATCTCGGTAACTACCATATATATTACCGTCAGGTAACAGAGTGGCATTTAAATCCACAGCCACTTTCCTTCCATTCCTTTTTATTAATTCAATCTCAGTATAAAAATTCCCTCTTTTAAGTATTTCATTAAACACCAAAGAGTTACCTTCCGCATTAGTATCAGCAGAAACCTGACCAACTGTCATTTCAACAAGTTCTTCTTTTTTATATCCAAGAAGCTCTGCCGCCTTTTGGTTAACATAATGGAATTTCATTTCTCTATCTGAAATAAAAATGGCATCCGGTGAATTCTCAGATATCTTCTTAAATTTCTGCTCACTTTCCTGAAGCGATTTTAATGCCATTTTCGACTCAACGATATACCCGATTTGTTTTGCAGAATGCTGAAGCCTTTTTTTAGCCAGCTCAACGATGTAGTGAGGCCGCTTTTTGTATGTCTGAGCATTCTCTACTATCTCATCACTGTGAACATTGTACTTTTCTGATATTGATTCAAGCGCAGAGGGATCCTTCGGCGGCTCTCCATATCCAAAATTGATTGCACCGATAACATCGCCGTACGCTTTTATAGGAACGGCATAAATCGAAAGCCCTCCGTGGCATTCTTTATCCACTATCTTTCCCATCTCAATACAAGGCTTGGATACTTCCGTCCAACAGGACTCATGGCACAGCCACTTTCCGCTTTTCATAGCTGAGACATTATCGGTATCGCCCGCCAGGCTCCTGGATTTTACATCCAAAAACCTGCACCAGCTCGATGACATAATTCCTAAAGCATAGCTGCCATCCTTTTCGTAGACCGCAGCAGAAGTCTCCAGAAGATCGAGATAATCAGCTACAATTTCCTTTAACTCCACTTTACCTACGGAATTAATAATGAGTCCATCCTCATTATCTACGGATAAATCGCCATACGTGGCAGTCCCATAATTCCTTTCATGTATTTTGTCCTTCAACATCCACTCAATACTTTTTAGCTCTTCCTCAGTCTTGCGCCGCTGAGTTACATCAAGCAAGGATGCCACACTCTTGGTTGTGTTCGGAATCATCTCAACAAACAAGTAGATATTCTTTACTTTGCGATTTCGATCGATGAACTTAAATTCGTATTCTGTCAGTGCCTTACATTTCTCCTTTCTTCTTAAGGCATGCTGCTCACGCATCCAATACAGATCATCAGCTGATACGAAATCCATCCATTTCTTCTTGTTGATAATCTCCTCAGATGAATATCCGGAGAGGTTTTCAAACTGCTTGTTTGCCAGCGAAATCGTACCATCTTCTTCCAAAATACAGGTTGCCGCCCCGGTGTTCTCAAAAACAGTCCGGTATTTTTCCTCGCTGAGGCTTAACTGCTGGTTGAGGGCTCTCAGTTGTTGTTCGCTGGCGCTAAGTTGCTGGTTGCTGGCATCGAGTTGCTGGTTAATGGCCGTAAGCTGCTGCTCTCCTGCCTGAAGTTGGTGGTTAAGGTTTGAAAGCTCTTGGTTCGATTGATCAAGCTTATTCACAAAAAACCCTACTATAAATCCATAAATCACCAATATGAATAGGATTATCATTCTGATGTAAAGTTCGTGCTCCGGAATATCAGTGATCAGCAATTCAAAAAAAGTCCCTTCATAGAAAATATAATAATCTAATAACGCATCAAGGATCCAAATCAGGAGGCCAAATAGAAAAGAAATCCCGATTACTTTAGTTCTTCTGGATATCATATCAGTAGTTTTTTGTTGTTGCCAAATACTAACCAGGGTCTAAAATGCTCATCTCCCGTACTAAGGTACAACTTCCCGGACCAAACTTCCAGCTTCAAGCCTCTTCTTTCATAACCTCCTGATTCTTCAGCTACAATTTGAATTTTTTTATTTAGAAGGATACCCTTAACAGACTGGAGATTATCCATTCCAACAGAATCCTCTTCGCGCCTGAGAACGTTGCCTCCCCCCACAACAGTGGCCTCCAAATGCTCGGTTATGCAGCCACTAACTTCCATTTGACCGGCCAAATTATCGATGGCATTTTGAGCAAACCTGCTTTCGTCGTAATCATAGTTTTTGGGTGCTTTTCCCGGAAGCATCACGTGTGCCATGCCTCCTATTCGTAATGCACTATCGAAGACCGCTACCGCCACACACGATGCAATAGCTTTGGTTATCAGCAGGCACCTGCCTTGAGCCACTTTCACGTCGCCGGTGTATAAATCAATGATTTCAGGCATCGGATAAAGATAGATTATATCTGTATCAAATTCAAGAAATGTATCCTGTTTTATCAGGAAAATCTGAGCCGGAAGGTTAACAAGAATAGCGCATTAGGCTTTAGTTTTATATGATTATCTTGAAACTGTAACTACATCCAGCGGATATTTCTGCTTTAATACCTTGTTAAAGATTTACCAAAACAGCATCTTTTAGTTAATTTTGTGCTTCACTAACTGAATAAAGACAGCATGGAAGCAGCCACAAACGTTTCAAACAATATATCTGAAAAGTTATTAAAACTCGATTCATATCTCGAAGGTGATATTTACGTTGATGAAACCTGGAGAAGGCTTTATGCCACAGATGCCTCTGCTTATCGCGAAGTACCCGCCGGAGTGGTGAGGCCAAAAAACACAAAAGACCTCAAAAAGCTAATTGCATTTGCCAATAAAAACAAAACCAGCCTGATTCCTCGTACGGCAGGAACATCGCTGGCAGGACAGGTTGTTGGGAGTGGGATTGTTACAGACGTTTCAAAATACATGACCTCAATCCTGGAGATAAACGAAGAAGAAAAATGGATACGTGTTGAACCCGGTGTTGTTTTGGAGGAGATGAATCAAATCCTCTTGAAGAAAGGATTGTTTTTCGGCCCCGAAACATCCACTGCCAACCGCTGCATGATGGGCGGAATGGTCGGAAACAACTCGTGTGGATTGCATTCATTGGTTTATGGAAGTACCCGCGACCATACACTAGCGGTAACAGCATTGCTGAGCGACGGGAGCGAAGCCACTTTTGGTCCACTGAACAAAGAAGCGTTTAAAGAAAAGTGCCGTCTGGACAACAAAGAAGGTGAAATCTACCGGAAGATGGATGAGATTTTTTCCAACCAGGAAAACCAGGATGAAATCAGGGCTCATTTTCCTGATCCGGAGATTCACCGGAGAAACACCGGGTATGCGCTTGACCTTTTGCTTGAAAGCAATGTTTTTAGCAAGAGCGAAGAGCCATTTAATTTAAGTAAGCTCATCAATGGCTCAGAGGGTACGCTGGCTTTTATCACTGAAATTAAGCTTAACCTGGTGGAAGCCCCACCCAAGCACAAGGCCCTGCTATGTGTGCATTTCGATAAACTCAGCGATGCTTTCAATGGGAATTTGGTGGCTTTAAAACACCATCCCACGGCAGTGGAATTGATGGACAAGAAAATTCTTGACCTCACTAAAGGCAACATAGAGCAACGAAAAAACCGCTTCTTTGTCGAGGGTGATCCGGAGGCGATTCTTATCATTGAGTTTGCCCGTAGAAGTGAGACCGAATTGGAAGAAGCGGTAAATGAGACTTTATCTGATTTCAAAAGCCAGAAAATGGGTTACAGCTTTCCGGTGGTCAAAGGCAAAGACATACCGAAGGTTTGGAATTTAAGAAAGGCCGGACTGGGTGTGCTTTCAAACCTGCCGGGTGACGCCAAACCCGTATCTGTTATCGAAGATACTTCGGTCAAGCCGGAACTGCTTCCTGAATATATGGAGGAGTTTGGACAATTGATGGAAAGGTACAAGCTCGAATGTGTGTATCACGCCCACATCGCCACGGGCGAGCTGCACCTGCGTCCGATTCTCAACCTCAAGGATCCGGGCGACGTGGAGCTTTTCTGGACAGTGGCCCGCGAGACCGCCGAGCTTGTTAAGAAATACCGTGGCTCTCTAAGTGGCGAGCATGGCGACGGCAGGCTTCGTGGAGAGTTTATCCCGCTGATGGTTGGAGATAAGAATTATAAATTGATGAAAGAAGTTAAGGCAGTTTTTGATCCGCATCATATCTTCAATCCCGGAAAAATTGTGGACACTCCTCCTATGAACTCCTCGCTGCGCTATGAACCCGGACTGCCAACAAGAGAAATTGAAACTGTTTTCGATTTCTCGAAAGAGCAGGGAATATTGAGAGCCGCAGAAAAATGCAACGGTTCGGGCGACTGCCGTAAGAGTGAAAAAATCGGCGGCACGATGTGCCCCAGCTACCAGGCCACACGCGACGAAACAGCAACCACCAGGGCACGGGCCAATATTTTAAGGGAATTTCTGACCAACTCCAACAAAGAAAACCCTTTCAATCATGAGGAAATTTACGATGTGCTTGATTTGTGCCTCTCATGCAAAGGCTGCAAGTCAGAATGCCCCAGCAACGTTGATGTAGCCAAGCTGAAAGCCGAATTTCTTCAGCACTATTATGATGACAATGGAATTCCATTGCGTACACGAGCCATTGCATACATATCCACAATTAATAAACTTGGCTCCATTTTTCCGGGTATCACTAACTTTTTTATGAGCAACAAGTTCACATCAACACTGATGAAAAAAACACTTGGTTTTGCCACAAACCGCTCCATCCCGTTGTTGTATAAAACCACCTTGCGTGCCTGGTCCAAAAAGAACCTGCCCAAGCTTAACCCAAATCGTCCAATTAAGAAAGTTGTTTTATTTACCGATGAGTTCACCCAGTATAATGATACGGAGATTGGGATTAAAACCATCAAACTACT
>JASMTJ010000358.1:0-1869 GCA_041694335.1 Bacteroidales bacterium | reverse complement strand
CGTAGCTTTTGCCGACATGTCCTCGTCAGCCTTGACCTTTTGGTACTTTTGGGTCAAGCCAAAAGTACAATGAGAACTGATGGTTTCCGGGAGTTATTAAGATTGTTAAAAGCTCTTAATCAAAGCATAACGTAAAGTTGTCATAGGTAACCGCCTCATGCGGTGAGAAATCTAAAAGCTTTTACCGGACAACAATGAATAATAATCCAGAAACCTGAAATCTTAGTAAACTAAACTCTTGTATTTATTTTCCTACCTGGTGCCTTACGGTGATATAACCGGGGTATTGCAGCATGCGATCGCCCACCCGAATAGAAGGTGACAGTTTCATTGCCAGGTTGGATGACTGCGATCCGGATCCGGTAAGGTTGGCAATCAGGTTCATGAGCGCTTTGCTGGTTTCTCCGCTAAACATTTTTCGCAGGTCGAAGGAAACATCCAGCGGTATCATGGTGGTGCCACCATTGGCCGGGATGGTAAAACTTTCATTCAGCAAGCCCTGGGTCATCTCCTGCTCGTCGATGAGCATCTTCCACTCAAGCTTGTTCATGCCGGCTACCCGGCTGTTAGGGTTGGAAGCCTTCAGATTAACCCGGATAGATGCCGGTATCTCATCTTTTGTCAGCATCATGGTGAGCCTGAGGGTTTCCTGGAAAGTAAAATCTGACCAGTCTTTCTTATCATCCATTAAAATGCCCGCTACTTCAAACTGATTAGCCGAATGCAATTCAAAATCACATTTCGAAAGTGTTTGAACCTGCGACATCTGATCCAGAACCGTACAACTACTTGCAGTAAAAACAGTTACGAGGAAAGCTAAAAATACCTTTTTCATTGGTTGTCTTATTATTACAGAATATTTTGAAACTTAATGCAATATCACGAAATTTGTTCACAAACATACTTTAAATTCAAACGGCATTGCTGTTTGCTAAAGGTAAATGTGAATCGGTTGGATAGATAAACTAAAAAGGGATAAATGAAACTCCAGGAATTTTACATACAGACAGGCCGCCTGATTTATGCAATAGCCAAGTCGGACGGAAAAGTGCAGCGCTCAGAAATGGAACGCTTCAAAACCATCCTGCAAAAGGAATTAGTGAACCTGAATGACAGTGAGGATGTATACGGAACCCATAATGCCTACTATGCGGAGTTTGAGCTGGAGCGCCTGATCGAAAACCAGGTGGATGAAAACGAAGCTTTTACTTCCTTCATTCTGTTTATGGAGCAGCACCGAAGCTTTTTTGATAAGAAAATCAGGAACCTGTGCTATGAAACAGCCCGCATGATTGCCGTTGCGCATCATGGCATAGAGCCCGGCGAGTCGAAAAAGCTCATCGAGCTCGAACGAAAGCTAAACGACCTGCATTAATCGCGGCGATACCACGATACGAGGAAAAGGAATCCGGGAACGGCAAACGGAACGGTGTAAATCACCGCCGTCATGGGCGTATCGGCTCCGGTAGACATGTAGGCATAAACACCCAGCGCCAGTCCACCCACCGTAAGAATCAGGCCGCCAACCACTTCAACAAACCAGCTTACAATAAAGCCGATAAAAACAGAAACAATCATAAAGTAAACCGGACCGGTTTCAATGGAAAGCTCTTCCTCAAGCCTGTTAATCTCCTCCGTAAAAAAATGATAGAGAAATAATGCGATTAAAATGACAGCACTAAACCGTGCTATCCACATCCATGTTACGTTTGCTTTTTTATTCATATGCCTGTTGTTCGTTTATGTTGACAATTTATAAATAATCGTCAATTGAACCAAAAAAAGTTATTTTTTTTCAAAGTTAACAGATTAATAACGATATTTGAGTTTTGTAATACGAAAATAGTAAAAATGGCCAAAATATTCAGC
>JASMTJ010000357.1:0-5853 GCA_041694335.1 Bacteroidales bacterium | reverse complement strand
TTAGATCCACGTGGCGTAAACACCGCATAAATCATCTCACTGCCATCAGGACTCAAGTCATAAAGCCCGGCCCTTTCCACCGACAGCAAATCAGAGGCCTTCAACACCTCCTGCGCCTGCCCTGCCTGCCATCCAGACAAGGCAAAGACAAAAGCGAATACTAAACCAATTCTGTAAGATCTTTTCATACTATTTAACTTCATGTCATTGATTTTATTTGAATGGACTAAAATATAAAATTTCCATCGGATTCTAAGAAAACAACTACTAAGGCCTTCGAAAGGTTTAGCGCTAAACCTGGCAGCACACCGATGGCAAGTCTGCCAGCACCGATATCGAAATACCTATCCACAATGCAATACAACCTTAAGCGGAAATTGTATTTCCGCTTCCTTAATCTTCGAATTTGTAATTCTCATTTTGACACGCCAATCAAAAAACAGAATGAAAGTCATCCAACACATATACATCATAGCATTCCATTAATCCGTCGACAAAGTGCAAAAATCTGCTCCAATAATAATTTAACATTACACTGAGTAAGATTGTCCTTATAACTTATCATGGGCAATCATTCTCAATAGATCTTTGGTGATCAAACATCACTTATAATTTGTGACTAAACATCGTTTATAGTTGGTAATGATTATTGGTTACTTTCACGTCTCTTATCGACTATCTTCACCGTTAAGATCGACTATCTTCATGAGGATTATAACTTATCTTCGTCACCAACATAACTTATCTTTACCGCCATTTGTAAACTATAAAATTATATGCGTCACAAGCAAGAGGTTTACACTGGTAATTAACAAGCGATGCGCATCTGACGTAAGGCATTGTTTGCAATGAAATTCCCACCAGATTGCACAACGAAAATAACGACAGGCTGGTGAATAAATCCTTACAGAAGTCCCCTAAAAAGGATACCCAATCGCGATATTAAACACCGGGTAATCGCTCCACCAGGAGCTTTGGAAAAACTTCGGCCTTATCCAGTGGCTGCCGTTGGTTTGGTAGGGAGTGCGCAGGGGAATGCCCAGGTCGAAGCGCAGCACAAAAAACGACAGGTCGAAACGGAGGCCCAGTCCGGTATTAAGGGCCAGCTCCGTGTGAAAGGTGTCCGGGTTGAACTTGGCTCCCGGCCTTTCTTCGGAGGCACTCCAAAGCCATACGTTACCCGCATCGGCAAACACGGCGCCCTTAAACGATCCGGCCAACGGAAAGCGCAGCTCCAGGTTGCCCTCCAGCTTGATATCGCCATTGTGCGAAAACAAAAAGCGGTCTTCATCCTCCGGGTTAAAGCTGCCCGGACCAAGAGAGCGGTAGTGGAACCCGCGCAGGCTGTTGGCCCCGCCAATAAAGTACTGCCGGCTGAAAGGCAGGGTGTTTGAATTCCCGTAAGGGTAAGCCATCCCCACAATCACCCTGCTGGCAAAATCCACCTCCTCATCAAGTTTGTAAGTGTTACGCAAATCAATCGTGCCCTTGGCAAACTGCGAATAGTCGATACCAAACAAGGTCCCGTTCTTCGCACTGCCCTTGCCGTGAACAAGGTTATCTAATAGGCTGGCCGTGTTTCCGGCAATTTCAGTGTTAAACAGCAACTGCGTGTAAAAGTGCCGGTCCTCATGCACCTTGTTGTTGAACGAATACTCGTATTTGATGCTAAAGATGAACTTCTCGTCAAAACTCTCAACCAATATCGGATTGTTCTCCAAAATCGTATCAAAGTCGCTGGTGGTGCGCAACAGGTTCGAATAGTTGATAGAGACAATATCAAACTTATGATGCTTTTCTCTCGTCTCCTGCCAGCTGTAGCCGTATGAAATATCAAACGAGTTGGTGGTGTAATACTCTACCCGGTTCACTAACGAATACCCGGTTTTGATTGTGGTTTTAGGCGTGTACTCTTTCGAGAGATATTTCCCGAAATCAATAAACGGAAAGATAAACCTTGGGAACGACAGGCTCACATCCGCACCAAACTCATACGAAAAGGAGTTTATCTTATCGTTGGTCCACTGCGACTCAAAGCCGCCGCTCAAATCCACCTTCAGCTCCTCAGCCCGCCTGAAGGTATTCCGGTTCAGATAGGTAAGGAAGAGATACGGCCCGGAATAATCGTTCGACTTGGTCACCGCCTGCATCTCTAACCTGAGCGACTTGGGGATTTGCTGCGTCAGAAAAATATCCATATTCAGATCAGCCTCAGCAGTGGTGGTGTCGCGGTTAAACCGGATGTTGGCAAACTTAAAGATGCCCAGCCCCATCAGCTTGTTCAGCGTGGCCGTATATTCCTTATCACTGTAATGCTCGCCCCTGCGCAACATGATGGACCGGTCGATGATATCATGCTCCACAAGGCCCATCCGCGAATAATAGTTGATGCCCTTCAGTTGAGAGGAGTCATACACATACTCCTCCGCCTGCAGGCTGTAATCAGGATACACATTAACACGGCCAATGTGGTACTTTTTAAGCGCGTGCGGCGGAATATTGTTCTTCAGGGTCATGAAAAGCTTCATCGACTTATCGCTGTGACTGCTGTCGATTTTATAAACGAGGTAATTGGCATTAAAGTAATAATACCCTGAATCCTGGAGGTGGTCGCTGATGCGGTTGCGCTCTTCCAGCAGCTTATCAATATCATAGGCCGCATCCTTTTTAAGCAGGCTCTCTTCCTTAAAAATCTCAAACGGCACATCCTGCTGTCCGGATCTTTTTTGATAGATGATGGTATCGATGGTGTATTGCCTCCCCTTGGCAATGTCATACTGCATCGACACTTTCTTCCCCGACACTTCCTTCTCCCCGGTGACCAGGGCATCAAAATATCCTTTCCCGAAAAGCTTGTTTTTCAGATTATTCAACGAGCGTATCTTGTAAAAGGGCTCCCACAGCACCGGTGGCTCTCCGGCCTTGTACTTCAGCCAGTAGCGCAGCCCTTTTCCGCTGACGCTGTCGCCGGCCAGTGAATACATCCACAGCTTGAGCGGCGCCACGCCAAAAAACATCGCGTTAGGCTCCGGAACTGTAACATCTTCAAGCGTGCCCTTCAGCGAACGATCCTCAAAAAAGCCGCTGTTCTCTATCCGGACATCCGCACCGGTATACAGCTCCTCACCGGGCTCCAGCGTCCTGGTGACTGAGCACGCCTGCACTATCAGTAAAAAGAGCCCCATTAATATGATGATAAAATGCCTGTTCATGCTATTGATTCTGCTATTCTACAATAAGATCATTATCCGATGACTTCCTGCGCCGGTCGAGAGAATCGGCCTGGAACAGGTTTCTCAAATGATAATAATCGCGGTTGTAAATGATTCCTACTCCGGTTTTCCTTAACTCTCCTTCAAACATATTTTCATATTCTGTCGTATTAAAACCCTTCAGCTTAAAGCGCCCGTCTTCGGTCAGGTCATAAAGTATAACCACATCCCCGGCCACCCGCTGCAGGTTTTCAGAGCGCTGCTCCTCCCCTTCGATGTTGACCTTGCCGCCCACTTTCACCGTCAAACGTTCATCAAAGAACTGTTTCTTCACATCAAGCTTCACATTCGTGGTGTTTCGCGTGCTGTTGCCTGAATAGTCGGCATACGAATCCACCTTCAGATTAACATCCACTCCTTTAATGTATTTCTCCGCCAGCCGGTTCAGCTGTGTCGACAATATTTTGCTGATACTCGACCGCGCAGCAGAGTTAATCTCATAGCTGATCGGACGTGAGGTGCTTACATTGTTCTGGATAAAACTACCGAATACCAGCAGCGAAAAGGCCTGCTTGTTCACCTCCGACTCATTCTGGTTGATTTGGTTGAGCTTGTTCGTGATTTCAGGCATGCTCACATTCCGCGGCAGCGAGATATCAAAATCAAGCGTGGGTTGCAGTAGCTCCCCGCTGATGTTTAAAGTCACCATGAACGGGTATGGCTGGCTGAGCTGCTGGCGCTTATCTTCGCTCATATCCGACACTTCATTGGCAATCAGCCCCTCGGCCGAAGTACGTACCTGGTAAACAGCCGACAGATCCGCCTGTGCATCCATCACATCGCCGGTCCACGTAATGCTGCTGTTTTCACTGATTTCAAATTCACGCTTCACTACGTCATAGAGCGTCATCGTGTATTTCCCTTCGTTGATAAGGTAGCGCCCGGTCAGGGTTTGCTGCGCACCATCGGTCATATTAAAGTTCAGGTCGGCCGTACCCTGGATACTCAGCTGCTCATCGCTGGCCGGATCAACGATAATAGTCAGCCGTGCGTCATTATCCACCGAGATGCGGGCCGTCATATCCAAATCAAAGCCCGGCGAGAACTCCAAATCGGTCGTGTCTTCAGGAACCTCCAGTATTTCACTAAACGTTTCGTCCTTCTCCTTGACAAACACAACCACTCCCTCTCGCTCCACCGTAGCATTCTCCGAAGAAGGCACGATAAAATGGAAATCAGAAGGTGTTTTTATTTGGGTATTCAACTCCACCTGCGGCTGCTCAACACTTCCGTAGATTTCAGCAGAGATATCGCCGGTAAGGTTGCCATAAAACATGTCGTTATCACCTTCATCCGCATTCAAGAAGGTGTAATTATCTGAATTAAAATCAATATCAAACCGGATGTTTGGCGAGAAAAGCGCAGAAACCTCACCATCGAGTGTAGCTTTATGGTCGTAAGCATCGTTGATGGTGAACTGATTAAGCACTACTGAGTTCTTCTCAAAAGTAAGCGCGCTGCCATCAATGCCGAAGGAAGTCCCCAGCATTTTCGGAGCGACCACCGCATTATCAAAGGCAAGGCTTCCGTTTATTTCCATGTCTCCGGCAGGATCAGTCACTTCAAGCTCTCCGTTAATATTTCCATAGAGTTTCTGCAGGTCTTCCTTAAAGAAAGGCTGGAAATTATCGAGCGTAAACTTGTTAAAGCTGATGGTGGCCTTTGAAGCGCTGTTCTCATCCGTTACCAGCCGGCCCTGTATTTCAGCGCCCCCCTCGCTTTGTGAAAGGGTTGCTGTCATGGCGGTAATGTTTTCGCTGTCGCGATCAAAATCAAGGGTGACTTTCTGAAACAACGGCCTGCCTTCAAGGGTCAGGTTATTGACGGTTAGCTCGCTACGCAGCGAAGTATCTGCCTTGCTGAATGAAAAATATCCGTTAACATCAGCGTCGGCCATATCCTGAACAGTCACCATGTTTGTCAGGGTTTTAAGCCTGAAAGCATCAAAAACAACCCGGGTGTAATCCTGTCCCTGCTCGTATTCCTGCTTCAATTGCACGGATGCCTTTCCTTTTGTCAGATGAAAATCATGCACCGCAATACTGTCTTTGTAGAGCAAAACAGCATTTTGCTCCGGTATATTCCATTGGGCATAGTTCATCTTCAGACTATCAGCATTCAAAACGCTTTTATAAGCCGCATCTTCGCTCAAAACCTTTCCGGCTATTGCATATTTCTTCTCCCCGGCAAGGTCTTTGATTTCGAAATTCCAGTTTGCTACATTATTGGAGACGCGCGCCTTTAATGCCAAATCCGGGATAAAAACAGGCTGCCGCTCTATACCTTCAGAAACAAGGCTGGCCTTTAGCTCCTCCCCCTCCGACTCAACTTGCAGGCGTGTGGAATCTAGCTCAATCCCGTTATAAGCCATCGGCGAAAGCAGACTGTTTACATTCAAAAGACTGTTGGCCTGGTTGTAAGCTACTTCGAGGTTAAAACCACCAAAAGTGGTCAGGTCAGGAAAAAACAATTCCCTGATTAATGGATGATCGTTCACCGTGAAATTCAAATTAAAATTCTTTGGGATATCAGGCCGGGCCACAGGGATGCTGTCCATCCTGAAGAAAAGGTTCAGGTGGCC
>JASMTJ010000356.1:0-5298 GCA_041694335.1 Bacteroidales bacterium | reverse complement strand
ACCGGTCGTTTTTATAGCCTGTTTCTTCATTGGTTCTGCATTGAGAAAAAAATTATATGAGGGTAGTGGATTTTTTTTGTGGTGGTGGAGGAATGAGTTCTGGGCTTACCCAGGCGGGGCTAAGTGTAATTGGCGGTCTTGATAATGATCCCCGTGTTGCGGAGACTTATTGCGAGAACCATCCTAATGCAAGATTCTTATTAGAGGACGTTTCTAGAGTCACGCCTTCAGAGCTCTCTACTCGTTTTGGGCTTCAAATATTTGATGATGAACTTTTATTGGTTGGATGCAGTCCATGCCAGTATTGGACGCTACTTAATACTGATCGCTCCAAGTCTAAGAGTACGGCTTTCCTACTAGACTACTTCAAAAAAGTAGTAGAGTTTTTTCGGCCTGGATACGTTTTGATTGAAAACGTGCCGGGGCTGAGCAAAAAGCCAGAATCACCGATTAATAAGTTTAAGAAACGGCTCAAAAGCATTGGCTATCATATAAGCGATGGTGTTCTAGATTGCAGTGATTTTGGGGTCCCTCAGAAGAGGTTAAGGTACGTTTTGATTGCTTCAAGGCTGCACGAAGTAACATTGCCTGAGCCATTAAATAGCAGTGCAATAACAGTGAGGCAAATAATTGGCAATGAAGAGCTCTTCCGTCCCATAGAGGCCGGTGTGCTCGATAGTACCCCCTACTTTCATTCGACGGCACGCCTGTCAAAGAAAAACTTAGAGCGCATCAAAGCGACTCCTAAGGATGGAGGAAACAGGCTAGCCTGGAAGGATCGACCGGAGCTCCAACTAAACGCATATAAGGGTAAGGATCGCTACTTCACTGATGTTTATGCTCGGGTTTATTGGGATCGACCAGCTCCGACTATCACTACGAAGTTTATCAGTTTCTCTAATGGTCGGTTTGGGCATCCAGAACAAAATAGAGCGCTATCCATAAGAGAAGGAGCTGCTCTCCAATCGTTTTCACCAAGTTTTTCTATCATGTCGAAATCGATTACAGACGCAGCAAGAATCGTTGGCAATGCTGTTCCGCCAAAATTTGCGGAAGCCTTGGGGCGCCAGATACTTAGGAGTAGGGATGCGTTCACTTGAAACAATAAAGGATAAAATAATTAAAAGTTCTGATACTCGCAAGAAGTTTCAGAAAAATTATCCTAACTTTATATATAAGATAAGATTTCCAAAGTTCAAGAACTTATCTCCCGATGCCAAGCTTGAATTCAACTATCCTTTGACCATCCTTACAGGACAAAATGGTTGTGGGAAAAGCTCTATATTGCATGCTCTTCAAGGAGCTCCAAGCAATCGCTCTGTTGGTAATTTCTGGTTTACAACTAAACTTGATCCAATCCAGGAAGGCAGAGGGAAGCCTAACTGTTTGATATATGAATACTACAATGAAGAAGCTAAAAAGAAAGTTGAAGTTATAAAAAATAGAGTTAAGTTTGATAAGCGAATTGACGGTCGTAAGCGTGTGAATCCAGATTACTGGGAGCCCAAGCGTGCAGCTGTCGAGTATGGAATGGTGCCTCCAGAAGTGGTTGATGGCCAGCCTGAACCTGGCGGGCTAGCATCTGGTCGGTGGCAGGTTCCTAAAATAAATGTTGAGTATATTGATTTTAGATCAGAGTTGAGTGCTTTTGATCAGTACTTTTATTTTGGCGACAAGCCCACATCATCAGTAAGATATAAGACAAAGCAAGATCGGTTAAGGGCATGGGTTAAGAATCGCTTGTCCCCACTGTTGACGAATAAGAAATCGTTTGTCTTTGATAGAGCAGGTAAGAAGCTCAACAAAAAGCCGGCTAGGAATTTAAGTGATAGAGAAGTGGGTGAGATCTCTTGGATTCTCGGGAAGAATTATACCAATTGTAAGATGTTGGAGCATAGATGTTTTGGTATGCTTGGCGTGTCAGTGCAATTCAGCGTAGATGGCTTTTCATATACTGAAGCTTTTGCTGGATCGGGCGAGATGGCCGTGGCTAAAGTTGTACACATAGTTTCAAATGCCCCAGAAGCATCATTGATTTTGCTTGATGAGCCGGAAGTCTCACTGCATCCGGGAGCTCAGAAGAAACTTCGTGACTTTTTGCTGGAAAAATGTTTTCAGTTTGGTCATCAAATTGTTATTTGTTCTCATTCGCCTGCCTTTGTAGAAGGGCTACCAGATAAGGCGATCCGCGTGCTCACGCCACAGGCAGATGGGAGATATAGGGTCTCTGGAGATGTTAGCGTTAATGATGCATTTGTTCATATTGGTCAGACGCTGGAGAAACGGTATCAAATCATAGTTGAGGATAGCGCTGCCAAACGCCTTGTTGAACGAGGTTTGAGAACACTTGGCCCTGAATATCAGAGCCTTTTTCAAATTGACTTCTACCCAGGTGGTGAGACTTCAATATATAAGGATTTGGTTTTTTATTCTCGCCGAAAAGAAGACTCTGTGTTTGTTATTTTTGACGGTGATATTTACCCCGGTGAGATTCCAGAATCAAAAGATATACCGGATTCTCGTGTTGACGAAATCATCCTGAAATATACTGGCCAGAAAGTCTCGTCGCTGAATTTTAGCTTTGATGGCGGTCAGGATGTAAATCAATCCAAAAATAAAAGTAAAACTAAAAGGGATTTTCTTGAATTTGTCAGAAAACGGTGCTTTTTTCTTCCAAGAGAAACTCCTGAAGAAATTATTTGGAGGTCATCAGAATTTGATGATAAGGCCAATTATGAGGTTCCATCTGAGGAAGGGATGAAAAATTATTATAAGAAGGTTATTGGGAGATACGCACAAGCACAGTTTGATGAGGACGATGCAAAGACTAGAGAGTTGACAGCTCAAAATCTATTGAAGACTAAGCTCGATGAATCTAGCGAGGACTTCCAGGGGGTGCTTGCAATTTTGAAGGATATAAAATGCAATCTGACTTTGCATGACTGCGGTTAAATTTTATCGTGTGAGTGCCAATGTCATTCGTGCTTTGGCTATTGATGGTTCCGTACTTTCAAGGCCAGAAACTAGTTTTCCAGCGGCGCCTAATAATACCTGCTGACTGACAAACCCCGTCCCAATGAGGAGTTATGACTATATTATCGCCTGCTTTTGTTCAAGTTAGAGACGCGCTGGCCCAAGTGCCTTTTGTAGCCCATATCGAGGCTCAGGATGACTACGAGCAAGCATTGGAGCTGATGTTCAGTTGGTGGAAGACTACGACACCAATAGGCTGTTAATTGAGGTCCTGTCTGCAAGCATTGAACGTTGGGAAGATCAGGCCGAAGAGTTTTCTGAGTTTAATGCGGCTGTCGCTGAAACGGACACAGGGAAAAAAGGGACAGACTGACTTTTCTTAAGGTTTAGGCGCAGGCAAACGCCTGAACACACCGCCAAAACACCTCCACCGAGAAAAACTGATGTTCACCCGGCCCCTCAGCCACGAATAACTCCCCACCGGATTCGCGGATGCCGCGGAAGGGTGTCAGGTTGGCGATGATGGCATTCATGAGTTCACAGTTAGCTCGGTAGATCTGGCCGGGCTTGGTTTCATCTTATAGAAGTGTAAGCCCGGTATCCAACGGGGTAGGCCTTCAAACCCGCATTCATTTAGCAGGCGTTTTCTCGGCTACGAGGGCCCGATTTTCCCCGGCCGAGAAGAAGATTTGGGTGCCGAACAGTTATATATGTTTCAACTTTGCCTGGGGCGCTTCTTGTGAAAACCGGGACTGATCTGTTTTGTCTAATCCGCTATCGGCATGTTGGGGCATGCAACTGTTCTGTTCCACATGGTTCTTGTAGTTCGGTTTTCCAATAATGCGCATCGAGACCTGCAGTGCATCCCAGATCCTGAAGCAAGGCTTCATTTCCGTTCGCGTCACACATAGTGACTACCGCATGCTCACCTATCTGGGTGGCTCTCAATTCATAGTTCTTAAACTGATCCAACACCGTTGGGTCGTGTTCGGTCGCTTCCATAAGGAGTTCATCATCTGACAGCTCAGAGCCGTCTTCGGAATAGACCACAATGACCTCAACCATCCCTGTAAGTTTTGTGAGAGCAGATGCCTTCTCGTACATCTCCTCTTCGGATGCGGAAACAGAGGTGCAGCCGGCTATCGCAATTTGGATGCTGATCGTCAAGAACAGCTTCAGTGCGTTTGTCATGCCACTCTCCAGTAAACTAATTGATCGTTTTCATCACGGCCTGTGTCGAGATTCCAGTTTCCGAGCTGGGCCAGGATGGTAGGTTCCTGTTGATTTAGGTCATTAGAGATCTGTTTCCACATCTGAACGATATTGCTGACGGCTGTATCGAAGATCTCATCGTAATGTGCAGTACCGGACGGGGTCCTTAAATTCTCAATAAAGCTTGCGTCGATATTTTCTCTTGCCGGATAAGTAAGCCCTTTGTCTGCTGCTACGTGACGCGCAATAGGGAACAATTTGTATCCCTCTTCAACGGTATCGACGATGGTTTTGAAACCGGAATGCCAGCTATCGGGATCTGGCTCGTTGGATTTGAAATCACTCGGGTAGTTTGAGGATAGCATGGCAAGCCATAGAGCCTTGATGTCTTCATCCAACAGGGAGTCGTCTTTGCCGCTACAACGAGCGATACCGCTGTCCAGATGCTCTGATACGCCGACTTCTCCAACATTCATTCGGTTGAAAATGTATGCATCCTGATGCATCTCGCATATGCGATGATCTGCGGCATTTGTGTGGTAGGGCCCGACTCTTAGTTCCACGATCGGATGTATGGTCAGGTCGGCGACGAGATGAGCTGCGTAACCGAGTAGCCAGGCGATACACTTTTCGCGGGCCTCTTGTCTGACCGAGGAGAGGTGTTCAATTCCATACCCGATCATGTATCCCGTGTTTGTGTAGTGCATTTTGTCAGCCCATTCTTTTGCTGAGCCTCCAAATCCTATGTCCAGGTATGGGTAGTCAGGACTGACGGCACCAAGCTCTAGAAATTCTTTGTAGCGGCCGAGGGCAATGGATGCTTCCTGAGAGATTCCTGCCGCTCTAAGTCGGTGGGTTTCACTGGCTATGTTGACGGCAGTAATGTGAGCATAGGCTCCGGGCATCAGGTTTCTCCTTGTCTTGTTCTTTTACTAGTCCATGTTCAATTTAGTAGGTTGATTCAGAGGTCTCTTTTTCAAAGTGATCGTTTCTTTGTTCGGAAGTGGCTTTGGCTATTTTGGGTGGCGGTGGCGTCCAAGCCTTCAGCAACTGGCCCGCCTCCTGATAAAAGTGCGGAACTGCCTTCTCCAACTCCTCAACAAACACCTTCCG
>JASMTJ010000355.1:0-1311 GCA_041694335.1 Bacteroidales bacterium | reverse complement strand
GCCTCGGGATTGGTACTTTTGGGACAAGCCAAAAGTACAATACAGAGCAAAAAAAGGGGTGTTAAAACAGACCTATTTTTCAAGAGACTAAATTTTTCAATTAGATATTTTTCCCCAAAAAACCTTTGTTTTTTAAAATAACCTTTTTACTTTTACCTGCCTAAACCACTAAACAAAAACCATTGCCCTATGTGTAAACATAGCGTTAATAAAATCATCCGTACCCATCCTGCTAAAGCAAAAAGCAATGCATTTCTGATGTGGGACGATGGCATTTCATTGTCGGGCGATGATATTCCTGAAAGGTATGGGGTATTTCGGCTTGGGTATGATTATATTCTGAAAGGGTATGGGGTATTTCGGCTTGGGTATAATCGTATTCTGAAAGGGTATGGGGTATTTCGACTTGGGTATGATCGTAATCTGAAAGGGTATAGGGTATTTCAGTTTGGGTATGATCACATTCTGAAAGGGTATAGGGTATTTCAGCTTGGGTATGATCACATTCTGAAAAGGGAAAGTCATTCCCGGAATTTGAATAATTATTCATCTGTGCAGCGCAGGTTCAGCTAACTAGAAGTTTTAAATGAAACGTAGCATTACTATATGAATAAACATAAATAGCAATATTAAGCAATCGATTAACAGGCATTATGCCAGGCAACATTACGCAGAATTCAATGGCTCCGCTAATGGAACCAACATATTAACTAAAAATAAACAATTATGTCAACAAAATCTTTTCCACAAACAATGGAAGAATTAAGAATCAGAATCTGGAACGCTAACGAAGACCCGGTCATCAAATCCCGTTTAGGTACCTACTTTACGGATGAAAAACTACTGCAGGGCCAAACGCTCTGGAGCGAAACCGACGCCCTCAACAAGCAGCAGGATACCGAGCTGAACGAGCAGAAAGCCGCCACCGATGAGCTAAACGACATGCGCGAAACGGTGGAGCAACACCTCGAGCGCGACAAGAAAGTGGCCCGCGTAGCCTTCAGAGGCAACAGCGCGGCCTTCGACAGCCTCAACCTCAAAGAGCTTGTGCCCACCCGCCTCGAAGACCTCATTTACGATGGCGAGCAGTTTTATGCCAACCTGCTGGGCAATACCGAATGGGCCACCGCCATGCAGGGCTTCGGCTACACCACCGAAGGCCTCACCGCCAACCAGCAAAACGCCGCCACCCTGCGCAGCCTCCAGGAAAAGCGCCAGCGCGAGATGGGCGACGCCCAGCAAGCCACCAAAGACAAGTGGAGCAAGTACGAAGAACTCAAAGCCTTCGACCGCGACCTCAAAGAAATCGCC
>JASMTJ010000354.1:0-5217 GCA_041694335.1 Bacteroidales bacterium | reverse complement strand
AGCACCAGGCTGTCGCCGGGCTGCGGATCGTTGCCCCGGCCCTGCGGCTGAAAATAAAAACTCATGTAAACAGAATCTTCAGGACTCAAAGCCTGAGGCTGCGGAGAAAACACACTGTCGAGACGCACCGGGTTAGAAGTAAGGTGATCGGCTTCAAAAGGAAACACATTGGCATTGCTGTAGATATCTCCGTTGCTGTCGACGGCATCCAGGGTAGCGACCCCCACCGATACCGGAAAAAGCGCGTAATCCTGGTTGATGTAGGCTTCATCATCCTCCCAGAGCTTGTCATCAGGGTATATTTCCTTGCCTGAAAAATCATCAAAAAAAGGAAGCTCCAAAGGAGCATCATTCTTTTCGTCAGAGATATTCTTCAGGGCTGGTGGTTGATTTTTCAATGCAGCATTTTCAGAAACCCCGACTAGCACCTCTTGTGCTAACGAAAAGCCAATAAAACTGAAAAAAACTAATATGCCGGTTAAAATTTTCCTCATTCTGTAATTATGTCTTCATTAAAGAATTCATCAGAGAAAAACGAAGAATCAGCCTGAATAGTATCTGCTCTTCGTTGCTCAATTTCCTTGATAAGCTCAAAAAAGTCGAAATTCTTATCCGAACGATAATACAAATCAACGTAAGTACCCATGGGCACTTTATCTCCTTCAGCGGCACTGGGCTCCGTACTGTAAATTCTCAGGTGCGTGGTGTCTTCACTATCCAGAAAATATTGCTGTCCTACATTCAGCGAGTTTTTATGCAGGATTTCACGGGCTTGTCCCTGCTTCTTGCCTATCACAAAAGGAACCCTGGCACTATTATTTCTTCGTCCGGTACCCAAAATCAGATCGATTTTCGACCCTTTAAATATTTCTTCTCCCGGAGGAATAACATCTCCCTTATGCACCTGCTGCAAAACGGCGTTTTTGGCCAGGTCCTGAACATACTCCAGTTTGTTAACCTTCAATCCATAAGTTTCAAGCAAGGAGATCGATTGCCTTAGGGTAAGGTCGAGCAAATTGGGCATCTTCACTTTCTCAGGAGTTTCACTAACAATAGTCAGGTAAACATTCCGGTCTTTCTTAACTTTTGAACCTGGTTTCGGATTATGCTCCAGAATTGTGCCGGGCTCCATTTTTTCATTAAAAACAGAGTCGATAATCACAAACTCCATCTGATCACCCAGACGGTATTCATCCAACTCCTTTACCGTTAGCCCGGTATAGTTTGGCAATGAATATTCCTCGCCATGTAAAGTAAAAGCATCCAGGATTTTCATGGCCAAAAACAATAGCGCAAAAGCCACAACGACCATGATTCCCAAATGAATGAAAAACTTTTTACTGATAAGAAACTTCCTGAAGCTCATATTGGTTTTCTTATTAAAAAAAGAACAGCGATCCTGTTCGTTTATTGTGAGGCAAATATAAGAAATATCAGGTTGGAGCATCATGGCTGATTAATTACAGATCTCAGTTTTTTTACCCTTGCCGGGATTTCATTCGCTGAATGTTTTATTTTTGAAATACCAAAAAGAATGTTATGAGAAAGCGTGTAGCCCTGATTGCCGGGGGAGATTCCGGTGAGTATGAAGTATCTATCAATAGTGCCGGCGCTGTTAAAGAGCAGCTTCCCGAAGATAAGTATGATGTTTATTTTATCATTATCAAAGGCTTGGATTGGTATCACATCGATGAACAGGAAAGAAAACATCCTGTGGATAAAAACGATTTCAGCATTACTGTCGCTGAGCAAAAAATTCGCTTCGATGTGGCTTTTATCCTTATCCATGGCACTCCCGGAGAAGACGGAAAACTGCAAGGCTATTTTGAGCTGTTAAAAATCCCATACACCACCAGCGATCTATTTACATCGGCTCTTACTTTTAAGAAAAACTTTACCAAGCATGTAGCCAGCGCTTTGAACGTAGCTATTTCAAAAACCATCCTGCTAAAGAGTGGGGAAAACTATTCTGTGTCGGGACTAATAAAAGATGTGGGATTGCCGTGTTTTGTAAAGCCCAACAAGGGTGGCTCGAGCGTGGGCATCACCAAAGTGAAACGCGAAGAAGAGTTGCAGGAGGCCATCGCCAAAGCTTTTGCAGAAGATGATGAGGTGTTGGTCGAAGAATTTCTTCAGGGAGACGAAATTGGCTGCGGGGTGTATGAGTACAATGACGTGGTCATTCCGCTGCCATTGACGGAAATCGTAAGTAAAACGGAATTTTTCGACTACCAGGCGAAATACCTGGGAGCTTCCGACGAAATCACCCCGGCACGTATTTCAGATGACAAAACCGACGAATGTCAGCGTCTATCGGCACAACTCTACCGGCAGTTTAACTGTAAAGGATTGGTGCGTTTCGATTACATCCTGAAGAATGACATCTTCTATTTTCTGGAAGTCAACACCATTCCGGGGCTCAGCAAAGCCAGCATCGTGCCACAGCAAATCCGCTACATGGGCAAAAAAGAATCGGAGGTGTATGAGCAACTGATTGAAGAGGCGCTCAGGAAAAAGTAGTTCGTCGAAAAATCCTGATAAATTTCAAAAACCATAACTTTGCCGGAAATAAAAAGAACGAATCATGATTGTAGTAACCGGTGCTTACGGATTTATTGGCAGTGCATTAGTTTCAAAACTTAATCAGGAAGGTTATGACAACCTGGTGTTGGTGGACGATTTCAATAAAACGGCCAAAGAAGGAAATCTTGCTGACAAAAAGCATATTCAACGCATTGAAAGAGATGGTTTTTATGAATGGATGGAAAAGAATATCAAGGAAATTGATTTTATCTTCCACATCGGCGCCAGGACAGATACAGCTGAATTCGACAAGAAAGTGTTTGATAAGCTGAACCTCAACTTCACAAAAGAAATCTGGCAGCTCTGTGCACAGTACTACATCCCACTGGTCTACGCGTCATCAGCAGCCACCTACGGACTCGGCGAGCATGGCTACGACGATCGCCACGACATTGTTAACCAGCTAAAACCTCTGAACGCTTACGGGGAATCGAAGAATGATTTTGACAAATGGGCACTAAGTCAGAGTAAGCAGCCTCCTTTTTGGGCGGGAATGAAGTTCTTTAATGTTTACGGCCCGAACGAATATCACAAAGGACGGATGGCTTCGGTGATTTTTCATGCGTATCACCAAATCAATAAAACGGACAAAGTAAAACTTTTCCGCTCGCACCGCGACGACTTTAAGGATGGCGAGCAGCTTCGGGATTTTATCTACGTGAAAGATGTGGTGGATGTTCTGTATTTCATGATGGAAAAGCAACCTGAGTCAGGGCTCTACAACCTGGGTACAGGCAATGCACGAAGCTTCAACGCCCTGGCAAAAAGCACCTTTGCGGCGCTCGAGAAAGTGCCGGTGATTGAATATATCGACACTCCCGAAGATATCCGCGACAAGTACCAGTATTTCACGGAAGCAGGCATGAGCAAGCTGCGAAACGCCGGATATAAAAATGAATTCTATTCGCTCGAAAAAGGAGTGGATGATTATGTAAGAAATTATCTGGTTCCCGGAAAATATCTTTAAAAACAAGGGTCTATGAAAAGAGTAACCGGTATTGGAGGAATATTTTTTAAAAGCAAAGATCCGAAGCAAACGAAAAACTGGTACAAAAACCACCTCGGACTTAACACGGATGAATATGGCACCAGTTTCGAATGGCGGGAAGCTGATCATCCTGAAAAGAAAGGCTACACCGCCTGGAATATCATGCCAGAATCGACAGATTATTTCAAACCATCAGAAAAGGACTTCATGATCAACTTCAGGGTGGATGATCTCGAAGCATTGGTAGAGCAGCTAAAGAAAGAAGGCGTGACAGTTCTGGATGAAATAGAAACCTACGAGTACGGCAAATTTGTCCATATTCTTGATCCGGAAGGAAACAACATTGAACTGTGGGAACCTTTTGATGAGGAATATGAGAAAATCGCCGATAAAAAGACAAAATAATATTTCCTCCCTCCCGGCCTGCTGAACTAAATAATTCATATTAAATTTTTGATCATCGTTGTTTGTTCAGTTTTCATTTCGTTATTTTGCGAAATATTAAAACAAGTCGAAATACAGATGGAAACGAAAACAGAAATACCTGAAGATATCCAAGAACTGGCACGCATCTCAAAAGCCCTGGGGCATCCCGTCAGGCTGTACATCCTGAAAAAGCTGACCCAGATGAATGCCTGCTGCTACAGCGGTGACCTGGTGGATGAGCTTCCGATAGGCCGCTCTACCCTCTCGGCACACCTGAAAGAGCTGAAGTACGCCGGACTAATCCAGGGACAAATCCGACCACCTTACATCAAATACTGCATCCATCAGGAAAACTGGGAAAAAGCGAAAAAAATGTTCTATCAATTACTCGACGAAAACACCACCTTATGAAGATACTTATTCTTTGCACCGGAAACAGTTGCCGCAGCCAGATGGCCGAGGGCTTCCTGAAATCTTTTGATAAAGGCCTGGACGTGGTTTCTGCGGGCACGGCTCCCAGCAAACAAGTCCATCCAAAAGCTATTGTTGCCATGGCTGAAAAAGGCATCGACATCAGCCACCACCAACCTGAACCTTTAGAAAAATACCTTTCACAGAGTTTCGATTATGTCATCACCGTATGTGGAGGTGCAAAAGAAAGTTGTCCGGTTTTTCAGGGCAACGTGAAATACCAGAAACACATCGGATTTGATGACCCTGCCGAAGCCACAGGCACTGAAGAAGAGGTGATGAACGTCTTCAGACGGGTTAGGGATGAGATTGAACGGGATTTTAAAGCGTTTTATGAAAACCTGAAAAGCGAAGCATTATGAACCAACAACCTATAAAAGATATCGTCAAAAAGAAATACGACGTTATTGCCGAGGAATCAAAAGAGCAAAATGAATCCTCGTGCTGCGGAAGCGGCCCTTCCGGTTGCTGCGGCGATGCTGACTATTCCATGTTTAATGACGACTACAGCCATATCAAGGGCTATACCGCCGAAGCGGATCTGGGACTGGGCTGCGGCATCCCCACCGATTTTGCCGGAATCAAGGCTGGCAACGTGGTGCTGGATTTAGGCTCAGGTGCAGGAAACGATTGCTTCGTGGCCCGTTCCATTGTGGGAGAATCGGGCCATGTGTTTGGCGTGGATTTTTCTGAAAAGATGTTAGCCAAAGCTCATAAAAACCTGCAAAAAACAGGATACACAAATATCA
>JASMTJ010000353.1:0-1375 GCA_041694335.1 Bacteroidales bacterium | reverse complement strand
CAAGACATCGGGTGAGCCGGCAGTAACCGGAGTTGGTGGGAACCCGGAGTGATCGGTACCCAAGTCGCCCAACAATACAACTTTCTTGCTTGCTCATTCCTTTGCTCCTTCTGTCCTTGAGGGAGAGTTATCCATGTTTTCGCAGGATTACCTTCATTGGTTCCTGACTCTGTCATGCTAACCAGAAGTCCGGCAATAGCCAAGTCCGCCCTACCGTGATCGGCAGAGTAAAGCGCCCGAAAATAAATCTGTCCCGGGTTTTATTAAAATAAATCTGTCCCGGGTTTTAAAATCGTTCGTCATTCCAGTATTGCTCAAACCCGATTTTTTCTGTTACTTTCATTAAAAAGACACATTTTTTGTGAGCACCCCCTAGTTCTCTACCTCCAACCCCAAGAATCCAATCACCAACCTTTGAAGATTTTCGGATTCCAGGCTTGCAAGTGGCGAGAGTGCATATCCCATGGAATGGATTTGGAGCAAAACCGAAGTCCCTTGCTACTACATATATAAACAGATGGCTATTCGGTTCGATCAGCATTGGATATTGCGTCCACTGTTTTTGGGTAAAGGACTTCCGTCAGGTTGTTGAAATTGCACGTCTCCCTCTAATGCCTGAATTACTGAACCAGACGTCCATCCCACTATGGAAGTCGCATGCTTTTCCAAGTTTTCCGGTAATTCGACTTTGTCTAAGAGTCCTCGTTCGTAAACGCCAATGATAGGTTTTCCAAGCTTATGAGCGGCTTGGATTTCCCAATTCACCCAAGAGCGCTGATGTGTTTCCTTTCCAATAACTACAATAATTTGGCTTGCCCAGCGCATCTTCATTCGTAAAAGTCTCTGGATCGCTCTATCGCTCACCCTCTTTTCATCAATTCGTTCTTGATTTTCTGGTTTTACCCGTATAGAACTATTCCTCAGTCGGTAATTTTTTCCACGCAACATTCCGGTCAATCCATCAACACTGGAATCGTCCTTGTGATGATGACTTACAAAAACGTTCTTTATTTTTTCAGCCATCTTTTCTCCTCATAAACTGGGGCAAGATCGAACATGAGCGACAACTATAGCCTTCAGTTAAACCAAACGATTTGTTTTCAAGTCCCACATCTATCATCCCTAGAACATAACTAACCCGGAAAATTCACAAAAAAAGGCGAACCTTGCTCAACCCATTGATATAATGGGAGTTACGCCAATAACGCTTCGGAAGAAGCTAAACAAGGTTCGCCATGTCTGATTCTACCCCAACTCAACTGCGTTTTTCTCCCCTGGACGGCTTTACAGTACGGGCTGATTTCGAGGGCGGGGCGTTGTCATCCGATTTCGGCCCTCTGCTACTGCGAGGCGTTGATCAGCAAATCGGCCTGAT
>JASMTJ010000352.1:0-9532 GCA_041694335.1 Bacteroidales bacterium | reverse complement strand
TGACCTACTACCGCCGCAACACCGGACTGAAGGCAGCGCTCAGCCTGAAGCCTTACATCGTGAAAAGCCGCGAAAACAATCGCTTGCTGCACAACCTCCTTAAATACGATTACCCCATCCTCTTCGAAGGGCTGCACTCCTGTGGATACATCAGTCATCCGAAACTCAAAAACCGCGTCAAGGTCTTCAGGGAGTGCAATATCGAGCATCACTACTACTACAACCTGGCCAAGGCCTCAAAACCGCTCTTCGATAAGATGTATTACCTTACTGAAAGCCTCCGCCTCAAGCTCTTTCAGCGCCAGGTCCGTCATGCTGATTATATTCTGGGCATCAGTCAGAAAGACACCAATTACCTTTACGGGAAATTCCCTCACAACAAGGTCATTCACCTGCCTGCATTCCATGAAAATGAAAACCTGTCTGTTTCTGAAGGCACCGGCAACTATGCCCTTTATCACGGAAATATGTCGGTAGCCGAAAATTACCTGGCGGCGCAATACCTCATAAAAAAGGTGTTTGCGGAGTTATCGGCTCCGCTGGTGATTGCCGGGAAAAACCCTCCGGAGCACCTGAAAGCACTGGCGGCAAAGTATCCGAACATCACCATCGAAGATACCCCGGATGACACCACCATGAGCCGCCTGATTCGTGAGGCGCAGGTGCATATCCTCATCACCTTCCAGGCCACCGGGCTGAAGCTGAAGCTGCTCAACACGCTATACAGCGGCAGACATATCGTGGTAAACCCGCAGATGGTTGCCGGTACGCTGGCCGAACCATTATGCGAGATTGGAAACACTGATGAAGAACTGCAGCAGAAAGTGCAGCAGCTAATGCAAACGCCGTTCGACAGCACTTCACTCAACAAAAGGCAGTCTCTCCTTCAGGAACATTATTCCAATCAGCACAATGCTCAAAAGCTTATAGAGTGGGTATTTAACGGGAAATAAAGACTGGGTTCTCTTTTTGGTTTTAAAAATGAATGAGCACAGTTTGCTAATACCCCTTAGAACATTTAGTGATTCTTAGTCTGGAATCATGAAAGCATAACTATAAGATTTTATTCTTACACCTCTATTATTAAATTCGTATATTTACCCGGGAGTCGGGAGTCAATGAGATGCTTTATCCAGATATTATTTGCCGTGATGCTTGCGCAGAGCGCCATCGCGAATAGCACTGACTTAAAAAGCCAGACAGATATTTATGCCCGTTTTATTCCTTTCGATAAGCTTCCCGAAAACAGCGGCCGGATTTCAGAAATTATTCAGGACGACTACGGCTACATGTGGTTTGCCGGCACCAAAGGCCTTTTCAGGTACGATGGCTCGATGGTGTATGCTTATCGCGATAACCAGCCTTTTGGCGGATTGCCGCACGAAAGAGTGCTCAGCCTGGAACAAGACATCCACGGGCGCCTTTTTATCGGAACCCACCGGGGGCTCTGCCGCTTCGATTATGCAACCAACTCCATCCTGAACATTCTTACGACCGGTGAAGCACATAAGCATTCCGATTCATTGTCTGTCAGGGCTATCCTTGCCGATGGCGACTCGCTGCTCTGGATAGATACCCAGCGCGGTTACCTCATCAAAATGGATTTGAACACGCTTAAAATCCTGAAAAAGTACAAGCACTACCATGTTACTCAACCCTACTATTTTTCACATGACCTCTTTCGCGATAAGCGCGGATGGCTATGGGTAGGAGGACGCGGCGTGGGGCCTTTGTGGCTCGATCCTGAAAAAGACGAAATCAGCCATGTCAAAATAGAACCAAACCCTTCGGTGGAGTATCCCAAACACCACACCGGAGCCTCGTGGTTTTATGAGTCGTACGACAGTGCATTTTGGATGGGTGCCCACGATGGTGTTTTTCAGTATGATCGTGATAAACACGAGCTTACAAAATTCTTCAAAGGCTCATCCTGGGAGATGCAGGCTGCTTCAGACGGCTCATTGTGGATGCACCTGGGCGATGGGCTGATATCCTACAACCCATACACCAGAAAGCTGACGCGCTATATGGCCAACGAGGAAGATCCCCTTTCGCTCCCGGCGCATTACATCTACGCCCTTTTTATCGACTCATACGATCAGTTGTGGGTCTCCACCTCAAACGGCTTGGCTACCCTTAACGATGACCATTACGATATCGATTACTTCTTTCACCTTCCGGGAATTGAAGCCTCGCTGGCCTCTTCATCGGTTAGCGCCCTTAAGCTTGCAAAGGATGGAAAAGTATGGGTTGGCTACGATTCCAAGGGTCTCGACCTGCTTGACTACAACACCCAGGAGGTGGTTCATTTCCCTCCCGGCCAAATTCCGGGAATGAACGGGGGAAGAGTCCGGAGCATTCAGACCAGCAAAGAAGGGTTGATTTACTGCGCCTTGTGGAATGGCAGTGGCTTTGGATGGCTCAACCCGGAATCCAAAACATTCGAAATGTTTTCGCTTGACCCGCTTTCTACACAATCAGACTGGTACAACGATCTCGCTTTCCGCGATGACGAAAGCCTTTACCTGGGCTTCTGGGGAGGAAACGGCCTGGCCCTCTTCAACCGCAGGGAGAAAAAAATCGAGCGGTTTTTCACCGAAAAGTTCCAGGATCCTTTTAAGTCGAGACTGATTACTGCGCTCCATCGTCAGAACCCGAACAAGCTCTGGATGGGAACCACCGACAATGGCCTGCACTGTTACCTCGAAGACAGCGACACCTCGCTATGTTACTACGATAAGCACAATCCGGAGGTGGGTATTCCGCAAAAGCAGATTTACGATATCACTGAAGACATTTATGGCAATGTGTGGGTGGGAGCTAAAGGGCTCTACTTTATACGAAATGGGGAGCATAAGCCCATGGAAGTACCCTTTGCGGGAATGAGCAAAAATCCGGAAGTCTACCATTTGCTGGCCGACAGCAAAAACAACCTGTGGCTGCTCACCGACCGGGGGTTAATCAAATACAATGTCTGGCAAAACAGCTTTACCGATTATTCCGATATCGTGGCATTGAGATTCAATGATGTTAACGCCGCTGCGCTTGAGCTCGGCAACGGCAAAGTGATGGTTGGAGGCCGAAACGGCCTGGCGATGTTCGACCCGGAGCGCTTGAATGTTACATCCAACCCGCCTCACCTTTTCCTCGCTTCACTCCAGGTTTTCGACACGGTAAAGGTGCCCTTTTTGTCGAATCAGCAAAAAATCACGCTTGACCATAAAGAAAACTTTTTTTCCGTGAAGATGGGCCTCGATGTAAACAGCGGCAATAACCAGTTTGATTATTTCTATCGCCTTAAAGGCTTCCAGCCCGAATGGAATGCCCTTGATCTCAATACGCTGAAAGCCAGCTTTACAAATGTACCTCCCGGAGAATACCTTTTTGAGCTGAAAATGGAAGACAACAAAGGGTGGGAAAGCGCCGGCCTTTCGGCGATGAGCATCAGCATTCTCCCCCCGTACTGGGATACGTGGTGGTTCAAAACCTCGGTATTGGTTTTTTCCTTGATTCTGATTTCCACGCTGTGGTATCTGCGAGTGCGCAGCCTGCGCCTCAGCCTTTCCAATGCCAACCTGAACCTCCGGCTGATGCGTCTTCAGATGAATCCGCATTTTATCTTTAATGCGCTTTTCGCTATCCAAAACTACGTCTATGCCGGCAAGCCGGACACTGCGGGAAACTACCTCAGCGATTTCGCGCGATTAATCAGGCTTACACTCAAAAATAATCGTGGAGAGCTGATTGCGCTGGAAGACGAGCTGGAAACCATGGAGCTTTACCTGAACATGCAGCAACTCCGGTTCGAAAACAAATTTACTTACACCCTGCATTGCGATGAGGAACTGAAAGGCCGCGACCTTATCATTCCCCCGATGCTGGCGCAGCCTTTCGTAGAGAACGCCATTGAGCATGGGATAAAGCCCCTCGACAAAAACGGAAAGCTCACCATCAGCTATAAGAAGGAAAAGCCCGGCCTCATCCGCTTTAGCGTGGAAGACAATGGCGTTGGGCTCACCGCAGCCCAAAAGGTGACTAAAGCCAAAAAACACCAGTCAATGGCAACGGAAATCTGCCGCAAGCGATTGGCAATCCTTGGAAAAAAATACAGGAAAAAGCTTAGTCTGGAAATCACAGAACGAATTGGCAAGGAGAACAGTGTATTGGGCACCAGCGTATCTTTGCTTTTACCTTACGAAGAATAAATGTCAGCCATGGAAATAAAATCGATTCTCATTGAAGATGAAATAAATGCCCGCAGCGCGTTAAAAAACATGCTTGATTATCATTGCCCTGAGATCAGCATCGTTGGCGAAGCCGGAACGGTGAAAGAAGCAGTAGACCTTATTAAAAACACCGGACACGATCTGCTTTTTCTGGATGTCAACCTTCCCGATGGGACAGGTTTCGATATCCTGAAAAAGATTAAGAGAGAAAAGTCTAAAATCGTGTTTATCACCGCTCATGACGAGTATGCATTGCAGGCAATTAAGATGTGTGCCCTCGATTACCTTTTAAAACCGGTAAAACCCGACGACCTGCGGGCAGCGCTCAACAAAGTGAAGCAAGCCATTGAAAATGAAGAGCGCTATAGTCTGAACATCGACACCTGTATTGATAATTACAAGGAAAGGGGGCAGCAGAAAAAGATTATCCTCAACACGGCAGATAATATGTTTGTGCTGGAGATAAAAAACATTATCCGCTGCGAAGCCAGCGAGAACTACAGCACCTTGCACCTTGCAGACGAAAAGCCTATCATGGTGGCTAAAACACTCAAGGAGTTTGAAGAGATGCTCTCCCCATTCGGATTTTTCAGGTTGCATCAAAGCCACCTGGTTAACCTTAGGTTTGTTTCGGCCTACGAAAAGAAAAGCGGAGGACATGCACGGCTTCAGGACGGACAACGACTTCCGGTATCGAAACGCAGAAAAGAAGGGTTTCTCAAAGCCCTTGAAGCCAGTATTCAGCTATAGTTTGACCGGATAATAAAGTGCATGTGCCACATAATAAAAATTAAGCTACCTGATCACTTAAAATTGACATGCAGTGCTCCGCAGAACTACATTTGGAGTATTGTTTAATGTCACCCATTCAAATCAGGAATCATGAAAAAATCCTTGATTTTTTTAGCCCCCTCAAAAGGCAGGGGGCTATTTTTACTGATCTTTCTTTTGCCAGCTTTATCGTTTCAAGGTATTTCTGATGTGCCGCTGGCTGTAAGGGCTCAGCAAAGTTCTTTCACGATTAGAGATATCGTGTTTACTAAACCTTCCACCTCTGCGGGAAATGAATGGGAAAACACTGATTCATTCACTCCCGATGACAATTTTATCAGGACAAGCATCAGGTTCTTTGGCAATAAACATCTCATACCTTTGGAGGTTAAATGGGAAAATGAAGACTCGGGGGTCATCATCGAAAAAAACATATACACCATCACAAAAGAAAACGGTGAAGCTTCGTTTAAAATTAAAAGGCCGATTAGTGGGTGGCCTGTTGGCAACTATAAAATTTCGTTTATTGCAGATAATTTGGTGATCGCCAAAAAGAAGTTCTGTGTAAAAAAAGAGTAGGTTAAGATCTTAGCGACCTTTCGCAACCTTCTTCAGTATTTCAAAAAGCTTTTCGCGATCGATAGGTTTGGTGATATAGGCCTCGCATCCTGCATTCAAGGCCTTGGCCCTGTCTTCGGGCATAGCATTGGCGGTCAGGGCAACAAAAGGCAGGTCAGGCTGAAGGTTCTTTCCCAGGTCCAGCACATTCAAACCACTGATATCCGGTAGTTTCATATCCAGTAAGACTACATCAAATTTAGTATTCTTAATCAGGTTCAACGCCGATTTTCCATCCGGGGCATGTACCATAGATTTTACATAATCGCCTAACAGCGCTTCGATAAGCAAATAATTATCCGGCTCGTCTTCAACCACTAACACCGTTGTGTTCTCCAGCCCCTTCTTTAAATTTATGGTGCCTTTCTTTGTCTGAAGTGAGTTGTCAGCATACTTTACAGGAACAGTTATCCTGAACACAGAGCCTTTTGCTGCCTGAGAATCAAAGGTAAGCTTTCCGTTAAGGAATTCTGTCAGGTATTTAACAATACTCAAACCGAGCCCGGTGCCTCTGATGGCTTTTTTCTGGGCACTCTCAGAGCGATAGAACCTTTCAAAAATATGTTTCTTTTCCTTCTCCTCAATCCCTGAGCCTGTATCGGCAATATAAAACTGCAGCTCATTCTCCTGAGTTTTAACCACCCCAATTTCAATTGTTCCCTCTTCAGTGTACTTGGAGGCATTAACAATCAGCTCCGAAAGGATTCTTCGAAGCTTATCCCCGTCGGCTACAGCCCGTATTTTACGCACCTCAGTAGAAATGGATTTCTTTATCCTGACCTTTTCATGAAGCAAACTCCTGTGAGAATCTATCACATCATTCATAAAGTCATCCAGCAGAAACTCCCTCTCATTGAGAGGCATTTTTTCAGATTGCAGCCTTGAAATAAGCAGGACATCATCGATAACATTGAGCAACTGATCGGCATTTGATCTGATGATGTTTACATAACGCTGATGTTCAACCTCTTCTATTTCAGAAACCAGAATGTCTGAGAATCCCTTGATGGCGTTCATCGGAGTCCTGATTTCATGGCTGATATTGAGTAAAAACGCCAATTTCAGCTTGTCGCTTTCCTCTGCTTTTCTTTTTGCATGCTTGAGATTTTTATTCAATTGTTTCAGCTCCTTTTCGGCCTTCTTGCGTTTAGTTATATCCACTGTATAACCATAAATCAGCGACTTTTCTTCGGCATATACTCTTCCCATCGCCAAAAACCATGCATGCTCCCCGTTCGCTTTTACAACTTCAAACTCCACGCCCATCGTAGCTCCATGATTCAAATAACCATACATCAGTTTTTTCTGCAATTCTGGGATATACTCTGGTTTTACATACCTGAAAAAATTGTTCCAGTCGCTGTTGATGGTTCCTGAAGGCAAGGACAAGTATTCATCCACCACTTCAGATATGTATGTATTTCTAAAATTGCCTTCACTATCTATTTCTGCTTTCCAGATGATGTTTGGTACACTTGCTGTAATCCTTTCCACCTCTATCAGGCTTTCTTTAAGATCGTTTTCTGCTTGCCTGCGTTTAGTAGTATCAATGGCAGAAATAATGCCTGCCGGTTGTCCTTTATATGTGATAGAAGCGGCAGACAGATCAACCCACACTTCACGCCCTGATTTATGGATTATACAAATCTCATAGCGCATGGGATCCATTTCATGCTCCTGCCTTTCAAGACCTTTAGTCTTTATGATTTTTTTATAGTCAGGGTGGACAATATCCCAAAACTTTTGCCTGACCAGCTCTTTTTCGCTCAACCCGGTCATTGCCTGGGCCGCAGAATTGGCATAAATCCAGTTTTCATCCTGGAAAAGCATAATCGCTGTGGGGGTTGATTCAGCGAGGTTTCGAAACATTTCCTCGCTTTCACGGGCTTTATGAATGGAAAGTCCCAGCTCTTCATTACTGCTGGTTAACTCCTCATTGAGGGTTTGCAGCTCTTCGTTTTGCTGAGCAATCTGCTCATTGCTTAGCGAGAGTTTTTCCTCCACCTTTTTTCGCTCTTCAATTTCTATTCGAAGGTTCTCTGTTTTCTTATTGACCTGGCTTCTGAGAATGCGGTTCCAGAAAATGATAATCAGAGCGATAATCAATAAGGGCAGTCCAACAATAATAACATAGCGAATTACTTCTTTACGGTGGTATTGCCTTTCGCCATATTCACCCAGATGCTCATTATAAATATCATAAAAATCACCCTTGGCCTTCAGTATCGACACTCCTTCAGAAAAAATACTCAGCAGTTCCTGATCGCCCTGCTTCACAGAGTAGCAATAATCATTGGTCATTACCGGATCTTTAGTAATGCGTAAGTTCTTAATATTCATCTGCTTCATCCAGTAAACAGCCTGCACCTGTGCCACAAGGGCCGCATCGGCCTTGCCCTCACTCACATATTTAACAGCCATATCCTGCGACTCTACGGTGATCAGGTTGCTGTCCAGAGAATTTTTCCGCAACAAATCATGCATAATGTCCCCTTCCTGGATCACGATCTTTTTACCTGTAAGATCTTTCAATGTCTGGAGTTTCCTCTCTTTCTTGCGGGCAACAATAACATGACTGACTTTCATGAAGCCCGGAGACAAATCGAATTCGCTATCTCTTTCAACCGAATAATACATTCCCTGTATAACATCGACCTTTCCCTCTTTTAGCTTTTGCCGGGCTTCGTTCCATGGCATCAAGTCAATTTTTATATCCACACCCATCTCTCGCGCAATAGCGTGGGTAAGTGCAGTGTTAAATCCGGCAGGTTGGCTGTTGTCATCAAGGTAATCGTAGGGAGGATAACGATGGTCTCCTGCTACAATAATCCGCCTGTCTTTTACGGTTTTATGAAAAGCCGGGGCAAACCATTTGCTCCTCAGGCGGTAAAAAGTCCCATCGGTCATTACCATGGAGAGCCCTTCATTGAGCAGACTTAGCAAATTCTTATTCCCATCCTTTACGGCAAAAGTGAAGTGCTGGGGAAATTCTTTTAAGGGAGGGCCAACGGTTTTCAGGTTCTCATAACCTCCTTTTTTAATTAGCTGCAGTGCCAACAGCTTTTGCATTACCACGGCATCATACTTTCCATTTTCCAACTGATACATGGCGCGCGTGAAGGTGGGTGTTGTAATCAGATCGCAGTCAATCTCGGATCTGCGAATAAATTCCTCTGCATTGTCGCCTTTCATCACAGCCACCTCTTTTCCTGAAAGGTCTTCGAGTGAAAAAATATCGTCATTATCCTTCCGGACCACAATAGCTCCATGCAAAGTCAGATATGGAAAAGTGAAATCGAAATAGGTCTCGCGCTCTGGAGTGCGCCCCACTAGAGGCAGGGCATCTATTTCTCCTGCCCGCAAAAGGTTTTTTACACTGTCCCAGGTGCCGGTGACAAATTTCACATCGAGGTTGACATGACGTGCAGCTTCCTTAAACAGCTCGACGGAAAAACCATCCGCTTCGCCGTTTTTATCAAGGATACAATAAGGAGGATAACCTATCTCGGAGCCAACGATGATTGTGGAATCGGGAGAAAAGGCAGGGCTATCATCAGCAAAAGCAAAATCTGCAGATATTAACAGCCCGGCTGTTAGTATTGCATAGTTAAGAAACAGAATCAGATCCCGGATTTTCAAAATCACAAAATATTAAACTCTTCCAAATGTAGTGAAATTTATTTAACATTTTAATAATACTTCACGTTCAGGAATAATTCAATTTCAAGCTAAAGTAATATTCTGAAAGCTTGAGGGATCAAAACTCATGTTTCCGATAATCATACTTTTATCGACGAACTCAATTTAACTGCCCGCCATATATTCAGAATGCTTTACAGTAGCGTCTTCGCATTTGAGGGTGCGTGCGGGATACTGATGGAAAAGCGAGTAGTCGTGCGTGGCCATCAATACGGCCC
>JASMTJ010000351.1:0-9431 GCA_041694335.1 Bacteroidales bacterium | reverse complement strand
GCTACGATTCCCGGAGTGACCGTTTTGGTGAAAGAAACAAATGAGGGAACTATTACAAACAATGATGGAAATTATTCCATCAGGGTTTCTTCTGAGGCAAAAATCCTTCGCTTCCAGTTTGTGGGAATGAAGCCTGTTGAAAAACCTATTGGGGAAAACAACACCATTAATGTTCAGTTAGAGCCTACTCAGCTTGAGTTAGACGAATATGTAGTTGTCGGATACGGTTCCGTAAGGAAAAGCGATCTTACAGGGGCCGTTACATCCATCAAAACCGAAACGTTGGAAAAAATTCCGGTAAATTCTATGGATGAGAAACTCCAAGGACAATCGCCCGGGGTGAGGGTTACACAGACATCTCATCAACCTGGCGGAGCTACTTCTATCCGGATTAGAGGTGGAAACTCAATTTTAGCGGGTAATGAACCGCTTTATGTTGTCGATGGAGTACCTGTAACCGGAAACAGCAATAGCTTGTCATGGTTAGGTAACCCGGTACAAAATGGATTGAGTAGCATTAACCCGAATGACATTGAATCAATTGAAATTTTAAAAGACGCATCTGCTACAGCTATTTATGGAGCCAGAGGTGCCAATGGCGTGGTACTTATCACAACCAAAAGTGGAAAGGCCGGTGAGGGTAAAGTAACTTTTTCAAGTTATACCGGATACCAGGAAAAGGCCAGCAGTATTGAAGTAATGAATGCAACTCAGTATGCCCGCTTGTTTGATGAAGCTGGCATGAACAGCAGTACATTTTACACCCCTGAATATCCAAACCCTGAGGCCTTAGGTGAAGGAACAGATTGGCAAAAGGAAATATATCGGGATGCACCGATGCACAATTATGAGTTATCGGTTTCAGGAGGAAACGAAACAACCACCTATGCTTTATCAGGTAACTATTATGACCGCAAAGGGATTGTTCATGGATCTGATTTTGAGCGCTACTCTATGCGGATTAACCTGGATAAAGAAGTGACCGATAACTTAAAGGTAGGTAACCACCTGACATTAAACCAAAGCAATTCCGAAACAGTAGCTACAGATACACCTGGAGGTTTTTTTCCGGGCGTGGTTAATACGGCACTCACCATTAGCCCGGTGCTGGATATTTATGATGAAGAGGGAGATTATACACTCACAGATCCGGTTGCGGATGCCTGGCTTAATAACCCGGTTGCAGTGACTCGCGAAGTGGATGCAGTTAATTCCCAAAAAAGATTACTGGGCGATGTTTATGCGCAATATACTTTTCTGAATGATTTTGTTCTTAAATCCAGTCTTGGAATGGATATCTCCGAGCAAACGCAGGATATGTATACACCAAGTTTTATTTACGAAGGTTCGTGGAACAATGGGCAGGCCAGGTTTGCCACCAACAGTTACCAAATGATCAACTTCGAAAATACGCTGAATTATAACCGTCAGATTAATGACAAAAACCGGGTCAATGCATTGCTGGGAATGACATACCAAAAAACAGACAACCGTTCATTTATCGATATAGCAACAGGATTCCCAAATGATATCCTGTCATACTACGGTATTGAAAACGCTGAAAATATGCCTGATATCTATACAGCTTTTGATGAATCGGCTTTGATCTCTTATTTCTCAAGGGTGAACTACAATTACAAAGAGAAATATTTGATGACCTTGACAGGAAGAGTGGATGGATCCTCCAAGTTTGGCGAAAATAACCGTTTTGGGTTCTTTCCCTCAGCAGCTTTTGCCTGGCGAGCTTTTCAGGAAGATTTTATCAAAGAACTGGATGTGTTTTCCAACTTGAAATTCAGAGCGAGTTATGGCCTTTCAGGAAATGAGCGGATTTCTACTTTCAATTATATCCGCACTATCGGATCAACGATTTATTATTTTGGGAATATCGCTGCAACAGGGTTTGCTCCTGATCAACCAGGAAATAACAATTTGAAATGGGAAACGACGCAACAGCTTGATTTAGGCATGGATGCTGGTTTTTTTAATAACCGTTTGACAATGACCATTGATTACTATTACAAAAAGACAGTTGACTTATTGTATTATGCCGATCTTCCATGGTTATCAGGATTTGATAACTACCTGAACAATATTGGTTCATTAGAAAATGAAGGAGTAGAATTTGCGCTACATTCAGAGAATTTTGTCAACGATTTCAGATGGAGTACTGATTTCAACATTTCCACAAATAGAAATGAAATTCTCGATTTGGATGGTAAAGAATTATATGTCAATAATGATACATATAAGCTGAAAATAGGAAATTGGGCCATTATTCGTGAGGGAGAGTCGATGGGCAGTTTCTATGGATGGGAAGCCGATGGCATCTGGCAAACAGAGGAAGCTGAGCAGGCAGCCGTGTATGATGCCAAACCCGGAGATTTTAAATATATCGATCAGAATAATGATGGAAAACTCAATGAAGAAGACCGAAAAATTATTGGCCAGGCCTTGCCGGATTTTCGTTGGGGACTTGGCAACTCGTTCTCTTACAGAAACTTTTCCTTAGATGTATTTATACAGGGTGTGCATGGGAATGAAATCCTTAATGCCAATCGCTTTGAGCTGGAATCCGGAAACGGTTTATCCAACGCTTCGGTGGATATGCTTGACCGCTGGACACCGGAAAACCCATCCGACATATATCCAAGGGCTAACAGAAATGCCGATTACCTGCACATGTCAGACCGCTACCTTGAAGATGGTTCTTATATCCGTTTGAAATCTGTGACATTGTCTTACAACCTTCCCACATCATTAATGCAAAGCTTAAAGATAGATAAGGTGAATGTTTATTTCACTGCCAAAAACTTACTTACGATAACGGATTACACTGGCTTTGATCCGGAAGTAGGGCATTTTGGCCAGGATAACACAAGGATTGGATATGATTATGGTGCTTACCCGAGTGTTCGTTCATTTATTATTGGTATAAACTTAAACCTTTAAAATATTGACCAATGAAAACAAGAATAATCATAATACTTTTAGCAATTGTTCCCCTCGTTTTTTCATGTAGCAAAGAGCGGCTTGATATTGAACCCAACCGCATTTACTACGATAATTTCTACCAGACAGAGGAAGGAGCGGTAAATGCGATTAATGCGGTCTATGACGTTTTAGGCTCCGTCAATCAATACAATAGTCACCTCTGGTATATCCAGGATGTTGCTTCGGATGATTTTAATGTAAACAGTACATTGAATGACCCAAATGCACATGAGTTTGACCAATACACCGTGGAAGCGACTAACAATTATCTTGAAGGTGTTTGGCGTGATTCTTACTTGGGTATCAGCAGGGCAAATATCGTACTGAAAGAAGTGCCGGATATTAAGATGGATTCCACACTGAAGCAAAGGATACTAGGAGAAGCTTATTTTTTAAGAGGCCTGTTCTATTTCAACCTTGTCAGGATGTATGGTGATGTGCCTATACTTACAGAACCTGTTTCACCTGATTTGCCGGATCAGGAAATTAATCTGCCTAAAAAAGACAAGGAAACAGTTTATGAGTTGATTTTTACTGACTTTTCTGAAGCTGCTTCACGGTTACCTGAGCAATATTCCGGATCAAATAAGGGCAGAGCAACCTGGGGAGCTGCTAAGGGCATTTTAGCTAAAGCTTATCTTACAATGGAGCAATGGGAAAATGCCGCAGTAACAGCGAAAGAAATAATTGATGCAGATGTTTATGCATTGTATAGCGATTATGCCGATAATTTCAAGCAAGCCAATGAAAACGGGCAAGAGTCTGTTTTTGAAGTACAATTCTACGAGAATGTGAATAGCGAAAACTCAAGAATTGTGATCAGCGGTCTTCCGTCCTTACAGAATGTTTTTCCGGCAGGTGTTGAGATGATGCTGCCTACAGACGATTTGCTCAACGCATTTGAGGAGGGGGATTACCGCAAGGAGGTTACTTTCTTTGATTCTTACTGGCAGTATGAATTTGAGCCCCATGTCTGGAAATATTGGGATCAGGACGTGTATGATGCAGACGAGACTGGTCAATCGGGTGCTAATTTTAAAGTAATGCGCTATGCTGAATTGTTGTTGATATATGCTGAAGCGCTTAATGAAGCCAATATGGGTCCGACGCAAGAAGCTTATGACGCCGTCAATCAAATACGCGCTCGTGCCCGCAATGGAAATGAAGAGTCTCTTCCTGATTTAACAGGATTAAGCTATGAGGAATTCCGTGAAGCGGTCTGGAAAGAAAAACGCTGTGAAACTGTCAACGAAGGACAACGCTGGTTTGATTTAAAACGAACCGAAAGACTCGTGCAAAGAGTTAATGCGGCCAAAGGAGACAAAGCTAATCCGCAGGACTACCACTACAAATTCCCCGTGCCGCAGCGCGAAAGAGATTTGAATCCAAATTTATCACAAAATACCGGATACTAAAATATGATTACCATAGCTTTTGATTTAGGCGGAACAAAGATAAAAATGGGCATCGTCCGTTCAGGGAAGCTCCTCGACTGGACATCCGTAAAGGCAAACTCTGATAAGGGCCTTGTTTCCGCACTCCCTGTTATAGAGAATGAGATGAGAGCCCTTCTGGAGAAAAACAAAATAGCACAGAAGGATATTGACGGAGTGGGGATTGCTTCTCCCGGCCTAGTGAATACCGACGAAATGAAAGTGATATCCATCAACGAAAAATACGCTGATATCATCGATTTCGATTTGAAAGAATGGGCCATGGACACCTGGTCAGCACCCTTGTTTCTCGAGAATGATGCCCGGGCAGCACTGGCCGGCGAATGGCAATCGGGGGCCGGAAAGGGTTATGACAACATTGTGGGGTTGACACTTGGAACAGGCCTTGGCACTTCAGCAGTGATGCAGGGAAACCTGGTCAGGGGCAAGCATTTTCAAGCCGGAGTTCTGGGTGGTCATTTTATCGTTAACGTCAACGGAGCACAATGCAATTGTGGGAATATCGGTTGTGCGGAAGCGGAAGCCTCCACCTGGAACTTAAAAACACAGGCAAGCAAAGAACCCCGATGGGAGAGCAGTCCTCTCTCTCAACTTCCTGAAGTGGATTATGAGGCGGTGTTTAATCTTGCAGATGAAGGCGACAAGCTTTCGCTGAAAATGCGTCAGCACGGACTTGATATCTGGGCTTCCACCGTTATCAACATGATTCATGCCTATGATCCTGAAATCGTTGTGCTTAACGGCGGCGTGATGGCCAGAGATGATGTGATTATCCCGTACGTGCAACAAAAAGTAGACAACCAGGCTTGGATAGGATGGGGAAAAGTGAAAATAGTTAAAGCTGAAAACCTGAATACGGCAGCACTTTTAGGTGTGGCGTATTTAGCAACAACATTAAAATAAAAAAATGGTTAGAAACAAATTTGATAAGAACCCGGTAGTTAAAATAAATGGATTTGACGATGCTGTTTTTTCCGGATGGGTAAACATTGGGAATGAAATAAAACAGCAAACATCAGGCGGCCAAAAAAGCGTTGTGGTGTTGGAAACTTACCAGGGCGTCTTTTATGAGAAATTGCTTGAAGAAGCAAAAACAGTGTTGGAACCCGATGAAATCATTGAGTCAAAATATTCCATGTATGCAGAAGACAAGATAAGGGAGATTACCTTTCCGGATGTAACAGATGATCGCATCTTTGGTTATATGACACGACTCACAATGAAGGATCTTTTTGATGGGTATCTTGTTAGTAAAGCATCTCAGCGAATTGAAGATTTGGATAAAAATACGATTCTCGTCATTGGTCCGGGTGCTTCATTGATTGCTCCTAACCCGGATATTTTTATTTATGCCGATATGGCTCGCTGGGAGATTCAGCTACGAATGCGTAACAATCAGGTCAATAACCTGGGACTTGAGAACAAGGAAGAATCGACCGAGGAGCAATACAAAAGAGGGTATTTCCTCGACTGGCGCATTTGCGACCGGTTGAAAAGGGAAACCATGGAAAAGTGGGATTACCTCCTGGACACTAACAGGCACGAACAACCCAAACTCGTTTCCGGAGAAGCAATTCGGGAAGGATTAAAACAAACTGTTAAGCAGCCGTTTAGCGTGGTCCCGTATTTCGATGCTGGTCCATGGGGCGGCCAGTGGATGAAAGATGTTTGTGATTTGGACCGGACATCGCCCAACTTCGCATGGAGCATTAATTGCATACCCGAGGAAAATAGTTTGCTGCTGGGCTTTAGAGATACAGTAGTGGAAGTTCCTTCCATTAACGCGGTCTTCTTCCAGCCAAAGCAGCTTTTAGGAGAGGCTGTGTATGGTCGCTTCGGAGCAGAGTTTCCTATTAGGTTCGACTTCCTGGACACAATGGATGGCGGGAATTTAAGTCTTCAAGTACATCCCACAACTGATTACATTCAACAGACTTTCGGAATGCATTACACGCAAGACGAAAGTTATTACCTGATGGATGCCGGTGATGACGCATCAGTTTATTTGGGATTAAAAAAGAACACGGACAAGAATAAAATGATTCAGGATCTCGAAAATTCAAAGGAAACAGGAGAAACTTTCGATGATACCAAATACATTGAAAAATGGCCGGCCAAAAAACACGATCATTTCTCTATCCCCGCCGGAACGATCCACTGCTCTGGTAAAAACAGCATGGTACTTGAAATCAGTTCAACACCATACATTTTCACCTTTAAATTATGGGATTGGGGTCGCCTTGGATTGGATGGCAAACCCCGCCCCATCAACATTGAACACGGCAAAAAAGTGATTCAATGGGATCGCGATAAGGAATGGATTAAAAACAACCTGATCAATCCAATTAATAAGATTAATGAAGGGGATGGCTGGAAAGAAGAAAAAACCGGCCTGCATCAATCTGAATTTATAGAAACACGCCGGCATTGGTTCTCAAAATCTGTCCTTCACGATACAGAAGGGAACCTCAATGTGCTGAATCTCGTGGAAGGTCAAGAAGTAATGGTTGAAAGTCCGGATCATGCTTTTGAACCTTTCATTGTGCGCTATGCCGAAACGTTTATCGTCCCGGCATGTGTGGGAAAATATACAATAAGGCCTTACGGACTTTCAGAGGGTGAGGAGTGTGCAACCATCAAAGCACACGTCCGCGTTTCTTAATAGTAGATGGATGGATAGCCTGCCGGATCTTCCGGCAGGCTTATTATTGAACTAAAAACATAATTATGAGTAAGACCAGTTTAAAAATTGCCGTTCCCGTTTTCATGAGTTTTTATGTGATGGGATTTGTCGACCTGGTGGGAGTTGCCACTGGATATATTCAAGCGGATTTTCAGCTTAGTGACAGTGTCGCACAACTGCTGCCCATGATGGTTTTTTTGTGGTTTGCCCTGATGTCGATTCCTACCGGAATTTTGCAAGACCGGAAAGGAAAGAAATTCACGGTCAATCTCGGCATGCTGCTTACTGCGTTGGGAACGATAGTTCCGTTTTTACATTATTCCTATATCACTGCTGTTATTGGTTTTATGATTCTTGGTATCGGAAACACCATCCTGCAGGTATCAGCTAATCCTTTACTTATAGATATTTCCCCGGAAGGAAGTAAAGCCGCTAACCTCAGTTTATCCCAGTTTGTAAAAGCCATCGCATCCATGCTGGGCCCAATAATCACTGCAGCAATGGCGCGGTATTTTGGCGACTGGAAACTGATTTTTCCTGTTTATGCTGCTTTGTCACTGCTGGTGGTGCTTTGGCTCAAATCCGTAAAAGTTGAAGAGAAAAGACCTGAAAAGGAACCGGCTACTTTTGCCAGTGCGTTCAGACTGCTCAGGAACCCATTCATTCTATCCATGATTTTCGGTATATTCCTGATAGTGGGTTTTGACGTGTCAATGAACAGTAACATCACCAACTTCTTACGCGATCGCTTTACGGTCGATATTGAAACAGCCGCCATCGGCATCAGCATTTACTTTGCTTCCCTGATGGTCGGACGTTTTAGCGGGACATTCCTTCTAAGAATTATCAAACCGGAATCCTTCCTGGTAGTAAGCAGTATCGTTACACTGGCCGGACTGGCGGGTATCATTCTCGCACCAAGTTACATGATAGCTTACGTAATGATTTTTATTGCCGGTCTTGGCTTCTCAAATATCTTTCCCATTTTCTTTGCCATCATCGTGGAACACACGCCAAAATATGCCAACGAATTGTCAGGATTGATTATTCTGGCGGTAAGTGGCGGTGCCGTGGTTCCGCCAATAATGGGATTGATGAGCCAGTATTTTGGAGTAACCGCAAGTATTTTTGTGCTGGTAGCCTGTATCCTTTACGTGGGATATGCGACCCTGCTGGCCGTAAAACAATCGAATAAGAAAGCTTAAGGGTATGAATAGTCTCAGAAATCTTTTTTGTATTTTTCTGGTTACGCTAACCTGCCTGTCAACAGGTATTGGGCAAGGTGTTGTAACACCCGACCGCGATCGTTTTGATAAATTCACGGCCATGGATAACCTGTGGAATGCTGCCGACGCCACTATCTCCATCAACCTGCCTGATAGTAAAACTCTGTGGCTGTTTGGGGATACCTTTGCTGGCCCACGCAGTAGTGATTTTACAATGAACCCTTCAGAAGTGAAAATGATCAGAAATTCGGCCATCCTCGAAAGTGAGGAGGATATGCACTTTTTATTTTCTGGCACACAAAACAATCCTGCATCCTGGATTCCTGATCGCGACACCTCATTTTTCTGGCCGGAACATGGAATTTTGGAAGAAGACACCCTGCGGGTTTTTGCCATCGAAGTATTTACAGTGGATAATGGAAACCCGGGGTTTAATTTTGCAACAGGAGCTACACACATTGCCTCTTTTAGTTATCCTGAAATGGAGCACATCTCCACCGATGCAGTGCCTTCAATTGCTGATTCGTCAATGCGTTTTGGGACACAGATTATCAGGGAAGAGGGGTATACTTACATCTTCGGGAAAAAAGACACTACACAAAACGATTGGACCTGGACCCTGCCCTACTTAGCTCGCACCAATGGCAGCGTGACCGGTACATGGGAATTTTTTGCCGGTGATAACCAATGGTCAGAAAACAATGCGGATGCAATACCTGTGGGAGATCGTCCGGTTGGGGAGTCCTTTTCAGTGATAAAGGTCAACGGGTATTACTACATGCTGTTGCACGAAATATGGATGGTTCAGGAGTTATATATTCTTAAGGCGGAAGCGGTTACGGGCCCATGGAACAGAGCGACAACAGGAGGCATCGCAAAGAAATTTGCGATGTTGGAAAGTCAACCCGATAACTTCACCTACAACCTGTTTGCACATCCACAATTTGAGGAAGACGGCCAAATCCTTTTTTCTGTGAATGTAAATACCTCCGACTTTTCATCAATTTATGATGATACCCGAAACTACCGGGCCCGCTTCTACAGGGTGTCCCCGGAAGAAGCTGTGCAGGCGGG
>JASMTJ010000350.1:0-7792 GCA_041694335.1 Bacteroidales bacterium | reverse complement strand
TGGTATCCAGCTTCGCCTACCCGTTTGGTATTTACGATGAACAGGACGTTCGATTGGTTAGAAAGTCAGGGTATGTAAGCGCAGTAACCACGGTTGAAGGTATCGACACCGATCTTCAGGCAAGTTGCCATGAACTGCGTCGTGTGAAGGTTTCCGGCAAAGACAACCGGCTGGCATTCCGACTTCGGATGCGTACAGGCAGAAGAGGATAAAGAATGAAAGTCTGTCAGATTATGGCTGGAGACGAAGAGGGAGGCCTGGAGAATCATGTTGTTGAACTCTGCAATGCTTTAATTGACCGGGTTGATGATCTGGTGGTTATCGCGCACGAGAAGTACCGTGACCGGTTCCGGCCCGAAATTCGATTTCTGCCTCTGGACTTGAGTGGAGGCCGCCGTAATCCCTGGCTGCTAATGCGCTTGGCAATGCTGATCCGTAGGGAAGCGCCTGATATCGTGCACGCCCAAGCGAACAAGGCGGTTGATATGCTGGGCCGTATCCGTGCTTTTGTGCCGGGTTACCGGATAGGGACTCTGCATAACAGAAAAAAAAGTGTTGGAATGTATGCGCGGATGCAGACCGTGATTGGGGTCAGTCGGGGGGTGACTGAAGGGCTTGTGCATCCCGATGTTTGCGTGGTTTATAACGGTATCCAGTGTTATACGGGGTTAACATATAGCAAAGCTCGGTTGGCAGCCGAATATCAATTTGATCCAGCGTTGCCTATTGCAATAGCCGTAGCACGACTAGTGCCTGCCAAGGGGTTCCAGGAGCTTATTCGTGCCTGGCCGGCAGGAAAGGGGCAGTTGCTGATAGTCGGGGATGGGCCGGAACGTAGATCGTTGTCTGAATTGGTGACCAGTTCAGGTCTTGAGCAGCAAGTGATCCTTGCTGGACATCGATCCGATGCAAGGGGGTTGATGGCGGGTGCGGACCTTCTCTTGGTGTCTTCTCGCCGTGAGGGCTTTAACTACACCGTTGCGGAGGCGTTGTCTTCCAGCATACCGGTATTATCGACACGAGTTCCTGTGGCACAAGAGATCCTGCCTGATTCCTATTTAGTGCCAGTTGGTGACCCGCAAGCACTGACCGCGGCTCTGAGCCGGGTATTGAGCGACGTGGATAGAGCGCGAGAGGACCAGCAATCATTGTTTTGCTGGGCGCGTGATACGTTCACCATTGATCATATGGCTGCCCAAACGGCTTCCATATATCAGGAACGATACCAGCAGGTGGGGCAATGAGTCGTTCCCCGAAAAAAATGAGGATATTGTTACTGAGCGATGGTTTGCCCGGTCATCTTAGCCAGTCCCGTGGGCTCATTAAATGGTTGGAGAGTCGGTACTCCGTTGAAGCTAATGAAGTCAAAATTGGTCTGAGATATAAACCGCTCGCAAGACTTGTTCTGCCTTACATGACACGGTTCCGGCGTTTGGCGCCCCTCGTGATGAAGTTTTATCGTGGAGTCCCGGATAATCTCCATGGCATCAATCTAATTGTCTCTGCTGGTGGTTCTACCTCGTTTTTAAATGTCGCTTTGGCTCAACGCTGGGAGATTCCAAATATTTTTCTGGGATCCAAACGGCGACTGCGTTCGCACGATTTTACTGCCCACCTGACTCTGGAGCCGACCGGCGAACCGCACAATATCGTCATGATGGTGCCGCCGACCATGATCGAACCGCAAGATTTGGAACGTAAAGGAGAGGAGCTTCGGCGGTCACTGGGTCTCGCGCCTGATGAAAAGCTGAATATGCTGGCCATTGGCGGTAATGGTGCGGGTTATCGGTATGATGGCCAATCGGTGCAACAGATAGCGGAGTTAATGATGCAAGAGCATCAACGCACCGGTAAGCGTTGGCTTCTGACGACTTCGCGGCGGACTGGTTCAGAATTGGAGCGGAAGCTTCGTGACACCATTCCTCCAGAGATCTTGGCGGACAGTGTTTGGTGGGCTGAATCTCCCCGTAAAGTCATGGGTGCGTATATGGGGGCGGCTGATCAGCTATTTGTTTCGGCAGATAGTATGTCGATGATTGCTGAGGCGATCGCCAGTGGTAAAGGAACGAACATACTAACCCCATCGAATGGAAACCCGTCAGAACGGTATTTAAGAGCTATTGATAGATTCACTAACTATGGCTTGGCTGAAAAAGTGTGCTTGGCAGGCCCTCAACTTGGTAGAGTGTCTCACTTGAGCTCTGTGAGTTACAAAGATGTAGTTATTTGTGAGCTTGAGCGATTAATTCCGATTCTGCCTGAATATATAGTTTGAATGGCTAATCTTCCGAGGGTGAGGAAGGTTGCGGTTTTGTTAAATTTTTAAAGCGTCGGTTTTACTGTGAATTTATATATTGCTAGCTCGCCACTGCAGCTCCTTAATTGCATTGAAGCAAGAGATCGTTTTCATGCGGACGAGGAGAATCATTTATTTTTTATCTACAAGAAGCCCATTGACCTTGAGCAAGCTAAACCTTTGCTAAAGCATGGTTGGGCATCCAGGAAGTTCTTTAAGTGGACAAAGCTTTCCCGATTATTTTATGGCGTCATGTTGCGGTCCTACCTGGGCCGTGTAAAACGGGCTAGAAATCTGTATCTTGGGTATCCCTATAATATCCGGGCCCACATCGCAAACTCAACTGCGTCAAATGTTTGGGTTGTTGATGACGGGAATTATTCAGTGTGGCTAGCTGATCAGCTTGAAAACGCCGATAGTGGAATTTGGCGTCGCCCTTCTTTAGCTGACCGACTGTTAGGTCGTCGTGTTAGTACAGAATATTTACGAGAGGCGAAGTTCTTTACTGCCTATCCAGTATTGGAGCGTTCCAGTCACCTGTCTGTTATTAATGATTTTCAGTGTGTTCGAGCTAATCTTGCCAATATGGAAGAAACTGAAGAGGTTATCTTTATAGGAAGTCCTGTGGTTGGGAATCTTGTTCAGTCTTCGTCTCAGTTTGTTGAGTTAATGGCTGAGGTTTCAAAATATTATAATTATCAAAGGGTAATCTACGTTGCGCATCGGTATGAGGATGTTGATGAATTGAAGGATTTGCTTGGTGGGCTTAATTTCGAGATTAAGCGCTTTGCAACGTTGATTGAGATGCAGTTCATGATTGATGAGCAGAAGCCGCGTGCTTTGTCGTCATTTACGTCTTCTGCTTTAGTTAACCTTAATTTAATATATGATGTTCCAGTCGTAGCGTTCCAGGTGCCGGATAGTTGGATTCCAAAAAACAAAAGAGATATCTACGGCGCTGTATATAAGCAATTGCAAAAAGATGGGGTCCCGTTGACGCGATTTGAAAAGGAATAAAATAGAGTGAAGCCGGTATGTTATTAAAGGCTTGTTGTCTCTAATTAAAATAGATCAGAGGGTAATAGTTGTATGAAATTAGGAAGCCGATATGTTGGTCCTGAATATCCACCTTTGGTTATTGCTGAGATTGGGATAAACCATGGTGGTGACTTGGACGTGGCGAAAGAAATGGTGAGTCTCGCCGCTAAAGCAGGGGCAGAATGTGTAAAACATCAGACGCATTTTGTTCATGATGAGATGACTGAAGAAGCAAAATGCATTTTTCCTCCAAATGCGGATAAGTCCATATGGGAGGTGATGGAGGAGTGCGCGCTTTCGGCGAATGAAGAGATCCAGTTGAAGAAATATGCGGAAAATCTTGGGCTTATCTACATTTCAACGCCATTTTCAAGAAAAGCTGCAGACTTCTTGGCAGATATCGATGTTCCGGCTTTCAAAATAGGGTCTGGGGAGGCGGATAATTTACCTTTAATTAGGCATATCGCCAAGCTTGGAAAGCCAATCATCATGTCTACGGGGATGCAGACAATCGATTCGATACAAGACTCTGTGCGAATTTTACGAGAGCATGGCGTACCTTTTGCGCTTTTAGAATGTACGAATCTTTATCCGTCGCCACCGGAGATCGTTTCTCTGAGAGGAGTAACCGACTTGAGGTCTGCGTTCCCCGATGCCATCATCGGATTTTCAGACCACTCCATTGGGCCGGAGATTGCATTGGCATCGGTAGCGTTGGGAGCATGTATTATTGAGAGGCATTTTACTGACTCGAGATATCGGCCGGGGCCCGATATTTCTTGCTCGATGGATCCTGCAGAACTCCGCTATCTTGTGGATCGCTCGAAAGAAATCTATATCGCTTCGAATAATCCCAAATCTAGGACCGCTGCGGAAGAGCCAGTTTATAAATTTGCGAGAGGCTCCATCGTTGCAGATAGAGATCTTAAGGCAGGCACTATCTTAGCGGAGGCTGATATCTGGGCTAGGCGACCAGGAAGTGGAGAAATTCCAGCGGATGCTTTTGATCGCTTGCTAGGTAGATGCTTAAACCGCGATGTTACAAAAAATACACAGCTGAAATGGTCTGACCTTGAATAAATTTTGCCCTCAAATGGTAGCCATCAATGAGTAACTATGCACCCAGAAAGAACCTGTTATTTGTTACCGGGACAAGAGCGGACTATGGCAAACTTGAGCCGCTTGCGTTAGCAGCTCAAAGTGCCGGGCACTCTGTCATCTTTTTTGTGACCGGCATGCATATGATGGAAAAGTATGGCCTTACTAAGAAAGAGGTTCATTGGGAGTCTCGTTTCACGGTATTCGAGTTCATTAATCAGAGAGAGGGCGATCCACAGGATATAATTCTGGCGAAAACTGTTTCGGGGTTTTCCGATCTTCTTCAGGAAGAGCGTCCGGATCTGGTCGTTATCCATGGGGATCGAGTCGAAGCGCTAGCGTGTGCACTCGTTTGTGCAACGAACTACGTGCAATGTGCTCATATTGAGGGCGGAGAGGTCTCGGGCACTATTGATGAACAGTTTCGGCACTGTAATACCAAGTTATCAACATACCACCTGGTTAGCTCGGAGGAGGCGCGTGAGCGTGTGATTCGGCTTGGTGAAGCCCCTTCAATGGTTCACGTAGTGGGTTCTCCAGAATTGGACATACATGGGAGGCCTTCCGGGGTGACACTTCAGGAAGTCAAGGAGCGTTATGAAATTGAGAGCGATGACTTTGGCATCTGTATTTTTCACCCGGTGACATCTGAGCAAAAAACGATAGGTGATCAGGCTAGGGCGCTTTTTGATGCCTTGATAGAAAGCAAGAAATATTTTGTTGTTATTCTGCCCAATAATGATCCGGGCTCTGAACAAATACTGGATGTGATTCATTCGTTGCCAGTAGATCGCTTTAGAATCTTGCCATCAATGCGATTTAGTTATTTTTCTGAACTTATGCGCAATTCGGCGGCTATTGTAGGGAATTCTAGCATGGGTGTTCGGGAAGCTCCGTTTCTAGGGGTTCCCTCTCTTGATATTGGGAGCCGCCAATCAAATCGTGCGATTGCGAGTTCGCTTTCGCACGCCAGCCCTTTTGACAAGGATGCAATTATTCGATTTTTGGAGAAACATTGGGCTAGGCGTTTTCCTAAAAGCACAAACTTTGGTGCTGGTGACTCTGCCCATCGGTTCTTGACGTTCTTGGACAGTATCAAATCGACCAATAAGCCTTTTCAGAAGTTGTTTGTAGAGTAACTAAATCTATGGTTCAAAAAGTTGTAGCTATCGTGCCGGCCAGGGCGGGGTCTAAGGGGTTCCCCGGAAAAAATATGCAACTCTTTGAGGGCATTCCACTATATCTGCGTGCTGCCTTGCAAGGTGTACGAATCGCGGGTAGAGCGCTGATTTCTACCGATATCGATGAAGTCCTACAAATTGAACCTCCAGCTGGAGTTAATTTGAGCCGGCGTCCTGATGAGTTAGCTGCCGATACAACCCCCATGGAAGAGGTGGTCAAATATGTCATTGAGAAAGAGTCTCTGTATGACTTTACTCTGGTCTTGCTGCAGGCAACGTCACCATTAAGGCGAGATGCCGACATCTATAATGCACTTGAGCTCTTTAATAACAGCGATCATGACTTGGTGATGAGTGTTGTGCAGAAAGAAAGGGGGGTCTTAAAATGTGGCACAGTGAATAATGGCTGTTTTGTGGCGGTCCGCGACCCGTCTTATTGTTTCCGGAATCGCCAGCAGTTGCCAGAGGTCTATGCACCTAATGGGGCGATTTATGTTTTTTCAGCAAAGGCATTCCTAGACGCTGAAGGGTTTCCCGTGAGCAGTATTGGGGCCGTGCCAATGGCTCTCGAGCATTCATTGGATATTGACTCCAAAGAAGATTATGAAGCCGCGGTTAAGGTTGCTCAAGGAGTGAGTGCTGGTTAAGTTTTGTCACGATTTTTAGTTGTGTGTGGGTGTTTAAAAATTTTTCGGGCGGTATGGCTGACCTTTCGGGGGCGTATCTTTAATGCCCCTGCGCCTAAGGCAGTAAACACTATTGCCCAAGTGTCGTAGACAAATAAATGGATGTCGAAGATCCCTCTGGCTAGAATAAATAATAATAGTATTGACGAGAAGCGTTTTAGTGCATCTTCTGTCGGCAACGGTGCTGTTCTGTTAGGCGAAAGCAATAACAATCCTGCAGTGAGTAAAGTGCTCCCTATAAAACCTAACGAAAATAGTAATTCAAGATAAAGGGAGTGAGGGTGCACAAACTTCTCAACTACATCCAAGTGCTTGAATGTGCCAGGTCCGTAGCCTGTCCAGGGGCTTTCAGTAATAAAATTCCAAGTGGCCGAGTAGATGGGGGCTCTACCATTTAGAAGGTCTTGGCTACCATTCAATCTTGAAGCAAGAGAGTCTAGTACCTCTTTATCGAAGATTGGCATAATAGCTAAGTAGACTATCAGTATTGGCATTATTCTTTTGAAGGTCGATTTGTGGCCATAAAAGAAACCGGTCGATGCGACTGTGATTGCAATGGCAAGTAAGGTTCCCCTCGATTGTGAGAGAAGAATGATAGCTCCTGAAAGAGCGATAAATGCTGTGTACAAAACTTTTTCTGCGCTCGTTATATATAGTCTTTGATCAAGAAGGATGCAAAGTACTGGCGCTGATATAAGTGCAACCTGTGTCGCTATGATGTTTCTGCTGTATGGAACCTCTAAAATGTATTTCCATTTTCGTGAATCTATTATAGCCTCAAGTGGATATGTGCTTAAAGCTGCATTGGTCAAGCAGTAGATTAGAGTTGCGATTGCTAGGGTGGACAAAGTTCTGAGTATTGTTTTAAATTCAAATCTTTCCCCTAAGTAAGAGAAAACTATGAATAACGAAAAAGCCCTTAAGAAATCGTAGAGAGACTTAATGGTTTTTGTGGGGATGGTCGATAGTAATGTTGCAATTAAAAACGTAAGAAGAATTAAAAATATAGGTGCCCGGTTTCTAGAGGCTAGGTCGCGGATGAATTGATAGTCTGTGTAGATGATTAGTATGAGAGCAAAGATTGATAGCCCACTACTCAAAGAAGAAGGAGAGTACAGGGTCAGGAAAGATGTTCCTCCGCATAGTAGGACGATCCAGTTAACCGCGTTGCGGTAAAGATGATTTGAGAATTTGGGCATGCAGACGGTACTCTTCGAGACGCTTTTTGAGGTTCTGAGGCTATAGGATCAGTCTGTTTCGGCTTGTCGGTTAGCTTTCTTGTCCCGAATGCCCTTTCTGTAGAACCCAGGATCATCCGGATCCGGTCGGGTCTTGAATCGCCGATGCATCCACAGATACTGGTCGGGCGCTTTGCGAATTTCCTGCTCGATGAACGCATTGATGCGTGTGGCATCTTCCAGGTCGTCACCACTGGGGAAGTTCTCCAGCGGTGGGTGAAAATAGATGTCATAGCCGGGCTTGTCATCGTGGCG
>JASMTJ010000349.1:0-1325 GCA_041694335.1 Bacteroidales bacterium | reverse complement strand
GTGGTACGCCTACGTTGAAAATCAAAATAATGAACTGCACGAAGAAATCGAGCGCGCGTTAGCAGAAGGTCGGCCGTTTTCCGACATCTACACTCAAGAGCTTTATCGCAAGCACGTTGCCGATAAAGAAGAATTGAGTGCCTGGCAATTACGACAGAGCGTTGAAGCCATGCTAACCGAATTTTCGCAAACGGTGCTTGATACGCAAAACAATACTGAGGGTTTCAAGGCCTCGATGGATACCTGCCTGGATGACTTAAACAAAGTCGAAAAAGAGGGCTGGTCTATGGACGAGGTAATGAAGCTTGTCCGCACCATGGTGAAAGAAACCCAACTTATTCGCAATTCAACATTAGATTTCGCCACGGCCTTAAAAACGGCTGAAAAAGAGGTTTCGCAACTAAAAAGAGAACTTGAGAAGAGTCAAAAAGACGCCTTTTATGATGCCCTCACCGGGCTTTACAATCGACGTTATCTGGACAGCGAAATACAGGCTATAGACGTATCACAATCACCCTGTTTGATTATGATAGACGTGGATTATTTTAAAGCGATTAACGATAAATACGGACACCAAATGGGTGACCGAGTATTAAAAGCCATTGCCAAACGATTGCAGGAAAAATGTAAACCCAACGCTACGCCTTTTCGTTTTGGCGGCGAGGAGTTCGCTGTGCTCATGCGCGACACTTCTTTGGCAGAAGCTATTCACCAAGCTGAGGTTATTCGTCGCGCGCTCGAAAAAGTCACTGTCTATGATCGCCGGACTAATCGCAGCATTGACGGGGTTACGGCCTCATTTGGGGTCGCTAAACTCGATCACGGTATGCGTCGCAGTGATTTACTGGAAACAGCGGATCGCCGCTTGTATGAAGCCAAGCGGCTGGGTCGCAACCGCGTTATGCCGATGCAGGGCTAAGATCACCGTGTAAGAACTTACACACGAAAACAACTTTACCGTAACGCTCGAACGACCACTTAATGCATCGTTGCAGTGCGGCCATGACCTCATCGTAGTCGCCAAAAACTTGCGTACTTAGCGTATTGGTTATTATTTTTAACTGCTCAGACTTATTCAGCTCATCGATAAAGCCCTTTATGGGGCCAATATAGTCGTCCGCTAACGGGTACTTGCTAATTTCAACGGTCAGTTTCATGATAGTTGCTCCTTATGTTGCGACTGTTGCGACCTAAATTACCAGACCATTGATACTAACACGAGGTTTCTGAATGACATCGGATGTTCGCTTGCGTATCGCTTTGCCGGTTATCATTTTAGCCCAGCTATTTGGCACCTCGTTGTGGTTTAGTATCAATGGCGTTTG
>JASMTJ010000348.1:0-6132 GCA_041694335.1 Bacteroidales bacterium | reverse complement strand
GGATATAGGATGTTTATAAGTTACTGCGTTTTTATGTTTAATAAGTTATGGTAAATGTGTTTAAGTGTCTGCGTATTTAACAAAAAACAGTTGGCAGTAAGCAGTTGGCAATATTGGTCAATCGTAATTATTTAGGTTTTGATCAGTGTTAATCAGCATCATCAGTTAAATCAGTGTGCTATTACGGATGAATTACGGCCAATCAATGAAATTGCCAACTGCCAACTGCTTTTTGCCAACTAAATAGAAACGTAAACACTTAAGCACATACGCACTTAAAAACATTTTTTAAACCTAGAAACCAAAAACTTAGAAACGCACAAACCAATAAAAAAAATGTACATCAACACCCACTCATATTACAGCTTGCGTTACGGCACCATGTCGGTGGAGGAGGTGGTTGCGGCGGCGAAGCAGCGCGGGGTTGGGCGGCTGGCGCTGACGGACACCAACAACTCCAGCGGCATTATCGATTTTGTGCGGGAGTGCCGCGGGCAGGAGGAGGATCCGGTGGCCGGGATGGAGTTCCGCAATGGCGATGAGCTGCTTTATGTGGCGATTGCACGCAACAACGAAGGCTTCAGGGAGATCAACGATTTCCGCAGTAAGTACAATTTTTCAAAAGAACCGGTGCCTGAAAAAGCGCCGCCTTTCCGGGATGTGTATATCGTCTATCCGTTTGCGAAAGCTGAAAAATCCGCTTTGCGCGATAACGAAAGGGTGGGTGTGGCGCCGTGGGAAATCTATAAGCTCTATTCTTCGCCTTTCCGGGATGATTTGTCGAAGGTGGTGGTGCTGCTGCCGATAGCTTTCGAAACCAAAGCAGGCTATGAGCTTCATCGTAACCTCAGGGCCGTGGCAAAAAATACGCTGATCACCAAGCTGCAGCCCAATCAAACAGCGCACGAGGAAGCTTTCTTCTGGCATCCCGATCGCCTGCGGAAGGTTTTTGAAGGCTATCCGCAGGTTATTTACAATACCGAAAAGCTGCTGGCCGACTGCCATATTGATTTTGATTTCAAGACCTTAAAAAACAAGAAGACCTTTACCTCCAGCCGCTACAACGACAAGCTGCTGCTGGAAAAGCTGGCGCGCGACGGCTTTAGCTACCGCTATCGCAATAATTCGAGGGCGCAGCAACGGATGGAGGAGGAGCTGAAGGTGATTGATAAGCTGGGTTTTGCAGCATACTTTCTCATCACCTGGGACATTATCCGCTACTCGATGGCGAGAGGCTTCTACCACGTGGGGCGGGGCAGCGGCGCCAACTCCATTGTGGCCTACTGCCTGCGCATCACCGATGTGGACCCGGTGGAGCTGAACCTCTATTTCGAGCGCTTTATCAACCCCCGCCGCAGCAGTCCGCCCGATTTCGACATCGATTATTCCTGGACCGACCGCGATGAGGTGACCGAATATATTTTCCATCGCTACGGACAGAAGCACACGGCCCTGTTGGGTACAATGACGACCTTTAAGGGAAAATCGATTTACCGCGAGCTGGGCAAGGTGCATGGCCTCCCGAAAGGAGAAATCGACCGGCTCGTGGAACAACCTCTCTCAGAAGATGATTCCATCACCTCTTACATCCAGCAAATCGGGAATCAAATTGTTGATTTCCCAAACATTCGCAGCATCCACGCCGGGGGCATCCTGATTTCGGAGGAGCCCATCACCAGCTACACCGCGCTCGACATGCCTCCCAAGGGATATCCCACCACGCAGTGGGACATGTACGTGGCCGAAGACATTAACTTCGAAAAACTGGATATCCTGAGTCAGCGAGGCATCGGGCACATCCGCGAGGCAGCGGAAATTATTGAACAGAACAAAGGAGTGAAAGTCGATGTCCATGATATTCCGAAGTTCAAGGAGGACGAGCGTGTGAAGAAGCTGCTCAGGATTGGCGAAACCAATGGCTGTTTTTACATCGAGAGTCCGGCGATGCGGGGGCTGCTGAAAAAGCTGAGGTGCTCCGACTACATCAGCCTGGTGGCCGCCAGCTCGATTATCCGTCCGGGGGTGGCTAAATCGGGGATGATGAAGGAATACATCAAACGCTTCCATCATCCCGACAGCTTTGAATACCTGCATCCGGTGATGAAAGAGCAACTGGAAGAGACTTACGGCGTGATGGTTTTCCAGGAGGATGTGCTAAAGGTATGCCACCACTACGCCGATTTGGATTTGGCTGATGCCGATATCCTGCGGCGCGCCATGAGCGGCAAGTACCGGTCGAAGAACGAATTTCAGCGTATCGTGGATAAGTTTTTCGAAAACAGCCGCAGGAAAGGCTATCCTGAAGAGATTACCAAGGAAATCTGGCGGCAGATCGAATCGTTTGCCGGATACTCCTTCTCTAAAGCACATTCTGCCTCCTATGCCGTGGAGAGCTTTCAGAGCCTCTACCTCAAAGCGTATTATCCACGGGAGTTTATGGTGGCGGTCATCAACAATTTTGGAGGCTTCTATCGTTCGTGGGTTTATTTCAATGAAGCGCGGCGCTGGGGTGCAAATATTGAACTGCCCTGCGTGAATCATTCGCAGTTTAAAACCAGCATCCGGGGGAAGGATGTCTACATTGGCTTTGTACACCTGGCGAACCTCGAAAAAAAGCTGGCGCACCGTATCGTGGAAGAACGTGAAAGAGGTGGAGATTACACTTCACTGGAAGATTTTGTGCGCCGTCTGCCTGTTCATCTTGAGCAGATAAAAATCCTGATCCGTACAGGCGCATTTCGCTTTACCGGACGCAGCAAGTCCGACCTGCTGTGGCATGCCCACATGCTGTTGTCTGATTTCAAGGGGAAAGATCCGTCGGAGATGGCTTTGTTTTCCTTGCAGGAGAAACAGTACGAGTTACCCAGACTGGAGCAATCAGAAATTGCGGACGTGTATGATGAGATTGAACTGCTGGGATTTGCCGTCAGCAAAAGCATGTTCGACATGCTGAAAACCAGCTTCCGTGGTGAGGTAATGGCACGGCAGATGAACGACAGGGTGGGGCAGAAAGTAAGGATGCTCGGAAACCTGGTGACCATCAAAAATGTCAGAACCGTGAAAAAAGACTACATGAATTTCGGCACTTTCGTGGATGTCCATGGAGAGTTTTTCGACACCGTCCATTTTTCCGCTTCCCTCAAAAAATATCCTTTTCGCGGAAGCGGAGTCTATCTCCTTTACGGGAAGATTGTAGAAGAGTTTGGCTATGCCAGTCTCGAGGTGGAGAAAATGGCCAAGATGCCGGTGGTGGCGGATCCGAGGGGGTAGGGATATATTAAAGTTATTATAATGTTTTGTTATCTTTGACGATCAAAACTAGACAAATAATTAGATTTATGAAGAATAATGTTTTTTTTACATTCATTTTTTGCGCAGTTTTTTGCTTAAACTCTTGCGATAAAGATAACAATGAGTTTGGTGATTTTAACGAAACCTACACTGATCCGAGAGATGGTCAAACATACAAAACGATGAAAATAGGAGACCAAGTATGGTTTGCAGAAAACTTGAACTATGAAATGGACAGTTCTGTTTGGTATGAGCATGAGCAGCAAAATGGTGAGGTTTATGGGCGTTTATATACATGGAATGCCGCTCTTAATGCATGCCCTGAGGGTTGGCATTTGCCAACTGATGAAGATTGGAAAACCCTCGAAATGGAATTAGGTATGAATGAGAATTCTTTAGACAGCAATGGCTACAGAGGAGCCCAGATTGGACGAAAGTTAAAATCTGATCATGGATGGTATAATGAAGGTAATGGTTCTAACAGTAGTGGGTTTAATGCATTACCTGGAGGATATGGCTCAGAGGGAAATGAGTGGTTCTTTTTTGTAGGGCAGTTTGGTTGTTGGTGGACAGCAACAGAGAAGTCAGAGACGGGCGCTTGGACCAGGGGACTTTATTTTGAAACAAATATGGTGAGAAGAGAAAGTAGTTTTAAAAATAATAGATATAGTGTAAGGTGCATTAAGGATTGAAAAACAACTTTTGATTTTTTATTAGTTAATAATAGGTGTTTTAAGACCTTTGGTATGTTCAATAATTACCATTTGATCCTTATATGAATAAATCCTACTCCGGTAGGAGTCAGGAGAGATATTCAATCAATGCCTTTTCTATAAACATGTGATGCCTCCGGCATCGGAGTTTTAAAATAATGCTTGCCAGGAAAGCCAGCTCGAAGCAGGCTAAGAGTAATGGAGTGGCGCATCTAACACCTTCTTGAATGTGAGTGCTAAACTCATGGGTGGCCATTAAAACAATTGAGAATACACCATGAGAATAGCACCCTGATTTATCCGGGTGAACGACATATACCCCTAACCTCCAATACAGTGCGCTTTGAGCGCACTTCCGGAAAAAGCCAGATCATTTCCATACACATTAGATGTCTCTGGCATCAATTTCTATGATACCAAGGTTTGTTTTGCGTGTCTTAAATCCTTTGGTATTTAAATGATCATAGATAGATGTTCAGATAATCCGTTTCCCTGTTCCTGTGAAAGTTGAATTTATTGAAGCATTCGCCTTTGTTGACCGGTAAATGGAGAGGGTGGCCAAGGCGCCTGTGGTGGGCGGTCCGGGAAATTTGAGTAATAAAAAGTTCAGGAAATAGGATGGATTTTATTCATTTCTAACGTTTTCCATCAACCCAATATTAGAGAGCACAGGCAAGTCTATAGTTGAATCTGAAGTTACTGTTCGGACAATGGACACGTAATGATTGAATAAAAATCATCAGAGGTATAGCCAGGCTCAGAAAAATTTTAAATTCAAAAAATGGAATCATTATGAGACAAACAGGATTACTAATCATTATTTTTTTGCTTGTTTGGGGCGTCCAACCTGTTCAGGCACAAGAATCAGTTGAAGAAGCTTACAAATACGGAGAACGTTGTTTAGAAAAAATCCGAAACCGCCGTTTTAGTAAGTTCGATGAGGCTTATTCCAGAGCTTTGCAAGATATGCAGCGTATCGAGCAAGAAGCAGCTTCGAAGCAATTTGGCTACGAAAACCTGATAGAACATATCCCGAACTGGATAAAACTGAATGATCTGTTACGGAAGTTCGATGCTAACAGCATTTCAAACAAGGGAGAAACCATTGTTTTTCAGCTAAAAGACTATCGTAAGGTGCTGGAGGAAGCCAAAATAAAAGCTGCAAAAGCCCGGTATGAGGCCGGAAAAGAAATTATTGCCAACAATTCGGAGTACAGCAAAATGAATAAGGCGACACCGCATTTTAAGAAGGCGAGCTCTTATACCTCTCAGTTTAATGATAAAATTGATAAGCAAGCCGGAATCATGTTTTATAAGGCGGGCATTCAGTTTGGTCAGTCGGATGATTTAGAATATTTAGAACAGGCGCTGAAATTCTTCAATTTAGCCATGGAGTTTAATCCCGGTTACAAGGATGCCGATGCGGAAATTGAAAAGCTTAAACCCCGCGGAGCAAGTGTGTTGTATGATATGGCCCAGGCTAAAGAAAAGGAAAAGTCTTTTGAAGCCCAGATCGAAGCTGCTAAGCTATATGAAAGGATTGGAGAAAATTGGGTGAAAGATTATAAAGATGCTGATGAAAAGGCAAATGCAGCCAGAGATCGCGGCACGGTGGATATATATTTTGTCGATAAGGAAGGGATTGCCATATCCGATCCAAAAGCATGTGGAAACATTGACTTTATTAATACCCCGAAGCCTTCGGCAGAATTGAAAAGCATTGACCTGAGAAAAGCGGAAAATTACGTTGAAGCAGTTGATATTGCAGGCAAAGGGTTTATCCTTGCAAAACCTGCAACTAATTTTGGGGAATTGGAATACATTCCACCCGAAACCACCACAAAAAGAGAAACGCACGAAGCTTACGTGCAAGTCATGTACACTGGCGGAAAAGAAACTGAGCGCAAAGAAGTCAGTGTAAGCGAATACAATAAGGCAAAAAACAGGTTGGGAAATGGAATAAATGATAAGCAAGGATATGATTGGAAAAAAGTAACAGGGGTCTCAACCAGAAAAGAAACAAAAAACCGAATGTTCCTGAAGTGTCCTCTTGAGATATGGGATTTGAGAGATCCCCAGTCGCCGGAAAAACTTGGTGTCATAGATGTGGGCTGGGTGGAAGGTGACC
>JASMTJ010000347.1:0-1476 GCA_041694335.1 Bacteroidales bacterium | reverse complement strand
TATGGCTTCATATTTATAAATATCAGCATTTTTCCATCCTTCCCACGACATCCCTGCCTTATCGCGAGCGCAATGCCCCAGAAGCTCTTCCGATGTCCAGTTCATTTTTTCACCCACCTGCGGAAGGAGAGTACCTTTTTGCCATCCGTTGGTGATATAGACTCCATGCTTTCCCGGAATAATCTCATCCACACTCTGCACCTTAACCATAGGCGTTAAAACCGAGATTTCAATTTTCACTTCGGGAATTTCATCGCGGGAGACCGATTTAAAGCGATCGTCATCAAGGGCGGCAGAAAGAACCATCTCCCCAACCAGTTCAAAAAGAGGCTTACGCCCTGTCATAGAACCGATACAGCCACGCAGGTCGTCAGCCACATAAACACTTACAAAGACCCCTACCTTTTCTTGAAGGTGGTGAGTAAGGAAGTTGTCAGGCACTTTATACTTTTTACTTTTCTGAAGACGAAATTCTAAGGCCTGCCTGGCGATATGCAGAAGGGTACGCTTCTCTGTCTCCGAAAGATCAAACTTTCTTTTGCCAGGATTTCGCCACTCCACACTCATTGCCCAGTAACCTACCACCTCCCGGTGATTTCCGTAAGGGCTGTCACCTGAATTCCGGTAAAGAAGCTTTCGATAATCCACCGCTTTTTTCTCTGTGATTTTGAGTAATGTTAAAACCGAAGTCCAACCGCAAAGTGGAGTAGCCAAATTATCGACCTTCTGTTTTTTAGCCTCATCAAGGCGTTTTTCCAGCAGAGCCGCATTGTTTTTCTCAATAGCCTCAGCTGTAAGGCGGTCTTGAATCAGGGCATCCTCATATTCAGGAAAATGTGAAAAATCTGTACTTATAACAAACAGGTTATCTTCGGTAAACCAAGGAGATAAAACCTCTGCCACTTCACCGATTTCATCGCTACTCAAATCACCCAGAAGGATCGGCACCACCGGAATTCTATCTTTCCATAAATATTGTATAAAAGGCATTTGCACTTCCAAACTATGCTCACGATGATGCGCTTCAGGAATAAAATCAAAGTGGCGCTCTTTTTTTAAGTGCTTCACCACGTCACGATCTACAATCAGATCTCCAAGAGGGGTTTTGTAATGACTACCACTAAAAACAGATGCGCCATCAAAATGCAATGTATGACTGGAGCCTATCACGAAAATCCTATTGTACTCTGCGCTGGCTGGAATAACGCCAAAAGCCTCTGCTGCGACCCTGCCCGAAAACACATATCCGGCATGAGGTACAAGCAAAGCTGCGGGTTTTACTCCGGGCTTCTGTTTTGTGTCGCTGAAAAACCCTGATATCTGATTTTTAAGCTCTTTAGCCTTGCCAGGATAGAATCGTCCGGCCACCGCTGGTTTTCTGATGTTCATAGACTTGTTTTGTTTAAATTCCTAAAATAATAAAAATCCTATCCATAATCAATAAAATTTAGATACCCTAATTGCTGGTTTATGGCA
>JASMTJ010000346.1:0-9532 GCA_041694335.1 Bacteroidales bacterium | reverse complement strand
GTTGAACCAATCTAAAGGTGGCGGGTTGCGGAGCTGTGCAGTTGCATTTTTTTGCGTTTGGTGGCTTTGGTTTTTTAGTGCGTATTTTTCCATGTCAGGTGAAGAAAACCTTGTATCTTCATGCTGATTTTTTAAACCAGTCATACGTATAAGTTTTGATTAATCATTCCTTATACGTAGGGTGAATAGACCGACGGTGAGCTACCTTTAGGTTGAGTTCAACACATGGTATAGTGCATGCGGGTTTCAGAGGTATTCGAGCGTTCGTAGCTCGTAAAAAAGGTCGGTGTAAACTGATAGGAAAGTAGCTTCGAACTCCCGCACGACACCATACCATAAAACGTTGAACCAACCTAAAGGTGGCGGGTTGTGGAGCTGTGCAGTTTCAATTTTTTGCGTTCGGTGGCTTTGGTTTTTCAGGGTGTATTTTTCATGTCAGATGAAGAAAACCTTATATCTTCATGCTGATTTTTTAAACCAGTCATACGTATAAGTTTTGATTAATAGTTTCTTATACGTAGGATGAATAAACCAACGGTGAGCTACATTTAGGTTGAGTTCAACAACTAAGGATTCTGGCTGTGCGAAGCATCCCGGGGCATCGGGAAATCCGGTGTTGGCAGCCTGTCCTGACCTCCCGGAAAAACCGGGGCTTGAGTGCTGCGCTATGGGGAATGGTTGTTAGCGGGTTGATTTTTTGGGGACTATTTTTCGTGTTTTATGGGTATGCTTTCCTGTTTTTCATGTGGTATTTGTTTTTGTTCACTGTTTTGCGATTGATTTCTTGGCTTGTTTTTTAGCAATAGACATAGCCCGCCTATTCATCTGAAGGTGTTTGTTTTTAAATGGAAGACATGAAATAGCTTATTAGCTGTAGAGGCGCCTTCCAAGTTGTCGAATCTCCCTGGTGTCTCCACCCGGCCTTTTTTGCAGATGGGACAGCGGTCGTTGAGCACCACCGGTATTTCAGTCATAATTGCGCGAAAACACACAATTGAATCAGATTAAGGATTATTATGTATTTTTGATGGTATAAAATGTAACTGTTATGAATACTCAGGAAATCAAAATAGAATTACCTTCGGATATACTTCTAACATTGAATGAATCTGAAAATGAGCTTAAGCAAAACATCAAGATTTCATTGGCAATAAGGTTATACTCTCTTCAAAAAATAACTATTGGAAAAGCCGCCCAGATATCAGGCGTATCACGATACGAGTTTGAGAATATTCTTTCCGGGCATAACATTCCGATTTCAAATTTGACCATTGACGATGTGCTAAAAGATTCTCAAAAATTAAGATGAGATGAAAAATGGAATTGTTATAGCAGATGCAGGACCTATAATTTCCCTGGCATTAGTTGATAAGCTTGCAATACTCGACAAGCTATTTGATGAAGTAATAATTGCAAACGCAGTTTGGGAAGAAATTACCAATGATGAAAGCAAACGTTTTGTAGGAAGAATAAAAGCGTATTTTAAGGATAAAATATGTAAAATTAAGAGTTTTAATGAATTGACTTTCGTAATGGATTATGGAGAATCTGAATCTTTGATTCTTTATAACGAGATTAAAGCTGATTTCATTTTGATTGATGACAAGAAAGCACGAAATATTGCCGAGAATTTTGGGGCAAAATGTATTGGCACACTAGGATTGCTTTCAATCGCAAAAGACAAAAAACTAATCTCTGAATTAAGGCCAGTTTTTGAAGAGTTTTTGCGCAACAAAAGATTCTATGCTTTGAATTTATTGAACGCCATTCTTGAGAAACATGGAGAAGAAATTATTGACTACGATGCCTAAGATCGCGAAATCTATCCCACGCATGATGCGGTGAACTCTGCTCTCGTCGCGGCGGGACGAGTTGGGATTATACTAGTGATTAGCCCAAGAAACCTCTTCAATTCCATCGGTGTTGAGCCCGACTAAAGTGCACGTGAAGTCGTGTATTTTACCTTTTCCCAGGCCCAACATCCAAAAGCAGCTCCACCCGTTTTTCCTGGCTTATTCCGCCGGATTTTTCTTGCGGGCCATCAGGAAATTGTAAACAATCAGCAGGAGCCCTGTTCCCACGCCGATGGAGGTGAGTACGATCCAGAAATGGTCGGGGTGGTGGTTTTCCCAGAGGTAGTTGGTGAGCTGGCTGTCAGTCATGTTGAGCTTGCTCATGGCCTCCTGGTAGAAGTCGGTTTTGGTGTAGTTCTCCGAAATTCCCGGTAAGGAAATGTTTCTGATTTCGAGCTCCTTTCGCAAAAGCGTCATTTTATCGGACATCGAGCCATAGACTGTTCCTGAAAGAACGCCCGCCAGGTAATTACCTCCTGACATTGGCAGAAACGAGGCTCCCATATAGAGCCCCACCTTATCTTTTGGGGCGATGATTTTCCCGATGTACTCGGTGATTTTTGGGGAGGTGGACATTTCGCCCACGGCAAAAACCAGGATGGAGGGAATCAGGAACAGTGCGTTGTTGGTAGAGAACATCAGTCCGATACCTATTGCCGAGACAAAGATGCCGCCAATCATCGCGTAAAGCGGCCTAAAGCGCATAACAATGGAGGATATCAGCACCTGGAACAAGACGATGTAAAGCGCATCGGCGTTGCTGATCATCTCCGGGCTTACGGTTCCTTCGGAGGTGCCGATGGCTTCGGCCAGGGCAGGCGAGATGCCGTAGAGCAGGTCATAGAGGTTGGAGGTGTCCATCCACTGGTCGATAAATACCGGCAAGGAGAAAAACAGTTGAAGGTACATCGACCAGAACCCGACGATCAGGATCAGGAAGACGAGAAAGCGAAAGTCTTTGAGGGCCGTAAAAATATTGATGATGGCCTGCTTTAAAGATTCGCCGAGCGAGAGGTCGCTTTTTTCGCGGTTGGGTTCTTTGTAGAAGAAAACGACCAGCAGGATGTTGACGACAATGACCGCCGAGGACATGTAGAAAACGTAAATCCAGTCGAGCTCGCGGAACTTGGAGGCGAAGATGGGCCCGATAAAGGCCCCGAGGTTGACCATCATGTAAAAAATCCCGAATCCGATGGAGGAGGTTTTTTCGGTGGTGGTTTTGGCGATGGTGGCCGAGATGACCGGCTTGAAGAGGGCTCCGCCCACAGCCACAAACAAAAATATCATGAACACGGCCGAATAGCTGGTCAGGAAGCCCATTGCCAGGTAGCCTGATGCAAGAATCCCAAAGGAAATCAGCAGCACTTTTTTGTATCCGAGCTTGTCGGCGATGCTGCCTGTGACCACCGGCAGGAAATAGAGAATCATGGAGACAATCCCCATGATGTTTCCTTTTTGTTCTTGCGAAAAGCCCAGGGCTCCCACGTCTTTTGATTTGGTGAGGTAAAGGGCCAGCACCATAAAGAGTCCGTACCATGCCCATCGCTCGAAGAGCTCCATGGTATTGGCAATCCAGAATGTGCGGGGGAATTTTTTAAAGATATTCGTTTTCGCCATCAGTAAAAATTTTGGCTAAAATAGAAAAAGTAGTGAATCAGGAAAGCTAATATCGAAAATGGTGGCAGTAAAATCGGGATGCTTGTGGCTTAGAATCCTAAAGAATTATGAACAAAAAAGCTGACATCAACCTACCGTTTGCGGCTGATAATAATCATGATGATGATGACAAGCACAAACAAGAGCCCGGCGAGCAGGTAGTAGGAATATCCGAAATCAACCGGCTGGTCTTCCTTGAGCAATCCTTCCAGCTCCTTTTCAATCTTGCTCAGTCGGGTACTGTCGTCGATGGCCGAGAAGGCTTCCATGTATTTTTTAGATTTCTCGTATTCCTTGAGCTGGGCATAGGCGATAATCAGCTGTTCGTAAGCTCTCCTGACCTCCGGCCTCACTTTGATTTCTTTGGCGATATCGATGGCCGTATTAAAGTAGGCAATACTGGCTTCAGGCTTTTCCTGTCTTAAAAGGTTAATTCCGATGTTGCTGTAAATATTAGAAATGACTCTCTTGTCATCCACAGCTTTCTGTATTTTCAGCGCTCTTCTGAAATAACGGTCGGCTCTTTCATGGTTGTCGAGCTCCATGCTAAGCCATCCGAGGTTGTTAAGAAGAATGGACTCACCGTTTTTATCATCGAGTTTATTCCTGATTAGCAGCGACTGATTTAAAAGCTTTTCCGCAAAGGAGAAATTCTCCATCTCATAATGTCCTTGTGCCATAAGGTTCAGTGCAATGGCCTTGCTTTCAAGGTCGTTATACTTATCGGCAAGGTTGATGGCCTGGTTGAGGTATTCGAACGACTCTTCGAAAAAACCGTTTCGCATGTAAAGGTCGCTGATGTTGAGGAAGGTGTCGAGAAGCTTCCGGTTGTTGCCTACTTGCTTATAATTCCGGGCGCTGTGCTTCAGCATAACAAGTGCAGAGTCATATTCGCCCATCAGCTGGAAAACCGAGCCAAGGTTGTTCATGGTTTCGGCGGCCCCATCGATGTTGTTTCTTTTTTCTTCAATATCGAGCGATTTGCGGTAGAAAATAATAGCGCTGTCATACTGGTTTTTGCCCTGGTGCAGGAGTCCGAGGTTGTGGTAAAGGTTTGCCAGTCCACGGGGGTCATTCAGCGTCTGATAAATGTTAAACGATTTGTTGTAGAACTCCGATGCCTTATCATATTGGCTGGTGAAATAGTAAATGCTTCCTATTTTACTTTGGATTTTAGCTATGCGGGAGGTGTCGTTTATTTTGCGGGCATGGAACAAAGCATCCTGTGCTGCAGAAAGCGACTGGTCCCAATCATTACCCCGAAAAGCATCAGATAATTTCAGCAGGTGATCAATCTTTTCTGACCCGGAGGAGGTTTCAATCCGCTCTTTGATCAGATTGGTGTCTTCCTGGGCTTTGACATCCATGAACAGCAATGCAAAACAAATCAAACTGATGATATGTATTATCTTTTTGCTTTTCATTGTGTTGATAAATAAGGTGATATTTTATTGTAGAGGTCGTCATAAATAAGCGGGATTTGCTTCAGCTCAGAAATATCACTGAATGGTCCCTGAGATTCTCTGTAGTCGGTTATCTCTTTCACAAGATAGTAGTCGAGATATGGATGTGAGAGTAGCTCTTTGAAGCTGGCTGTATTGATATTGATGGTTTCAACCCTGGAGGCGTCGATGGAAATGTGCTGTTCAATTTGCTGATATTTAGCCGAGTCGAGACCATACACTTCCATCAGTTGCTCTTTTTTGTAGTATCCGCCCAGTATGTTCCTGAATTTCACAATGCGTGATGAGAAAGCCGGGCCGATGCCATAAATTTTTCTCAGCTCCGTGGAGTCGGCGCTATTAAGCTCGATGACGAGTATTTCTTCCTTTTTCTCAGGAGTGTAATCTTCGTCAGACTCTAAGTCTGGCTCTTCGGCAGCCTGAAAAGGAATCTGAATGTAAGGGGCAAGCTGGTTGTACTCATCCTCATCAATTCCATAAATCCTTCTCAGGTCTCCCTTTCTCCTGAATTCGCCACCGCTTTTTTCGTAGTTCTTAATGATTTCGATTTGCCTGTCACCAAAACCAAGGGCTTGCCATTTTTCTTCGGGCAAGTCGTTCGGATTAAAGGGGAATGGAGATAATTCTTTTGTTTTCCGGATGTCGTTTTTGAGCTGTTCAGCACGCTTTTTTTCTTGCATGGCTTCCCACTCCTCGCGCTGCTTTTCGCGATTTTCCATGAATTTTTCTACCTCCTCCTTAAACTCATTATCGCTCATTTCCTTTACGGGAGGCAAGAGGGCGGGAAGAAAGAAATAGCCTAAAATCATCAGGATCAGCAGAGCGGATAATGACAAAATCCCTATCCGTTCTTTTTTGTTAAAACCAAATAAATCTTTGAATGACATGGCCTTGCTGATCTGTTTATGCAAATATAAAAATTCTTACGACATATCACTTAAAATCTCTTTCATCAGTTTTATTTGTTCATGAGTCCCCAACACATAAAGCCTGACGTTCTTTTTTAGTTTTGCCTCCGGCGAAGGGTTAATGATATATTCGCCCTGCACGGTTTTGAGCCCGATAATATTCGCTCCTGTTTTTTTCCGGATTTCCAGCTCATAAAGCGATTTGTTGATGAGGTTCTCATTGATGGCCTCGCAGTTAATCTCTTCAATAATCGTGGGGCTCGATCCTCTGATGGAAAGATAATCGAGAAACTCAACGATGTTGCTTCGGGCTACCAGGCGCGCCATATGCATCCCGCCCACTTTTTCGGGCATCACAATATGATCCACACCGGCCATTCGTAGCTTTTTCTCGGCGCTTTCGCTTGATGCCCTGGAGATTATTGTCAGCTTTGGATTCAGAGATCGGGCTGTAAGAACGATGAACAGGTTTTGAGCGTCGTTAGGTAAGGTGCTTACTAAAGTAGTGGCGTTGTTGACCTCAGCCTGCAACAATGTTTCATCCTCAGTGGCATCGCCTTCCAAAAAGGAAAAGCTTTCCTTGCTGTTGTCGAGTATAATATCATGGTTGTTTTCAATAACCAGCACGCGTTTTTTATGGTGAAGCAGTTCTGAAACAGTTTGCTTTCCGTTTCGGCCATACCCCACCACGATCACATGATTTTTCATTTTTTTCTGTTGTTTTTTTTTGTACTTGCCTATGATATTCCCGATTTGTCCTTCGAAAATGTGCCGGGTAATAATTGACAGGGAGTAGGTAAATGCACCCAGACTGCTGATGATGAGGAAGGTGGTAAAAATCCTGCCGGTATCTGAGAGATCGTGAAGTTCACCAAAACCCACAGTGCTTACCGTAATGATGGTCATGTAGAGTGCTTCAAGAAAAGTAAAATCCTCAATAGACATAAAGCCAGCAACGCCTATAATCAGCACACTGCTAATAATAGCACCCGCGGTCAGTATGATTTGGGTCTTTTCTGTGTCTCTGTTAGGCATAATTTTTATAATCACACAAATTTAGTAAAACAATCAAGACAGAATCTTTTTTCCTATGGGGCAGTGCAAACATTTTTTAGGTACACAGTAGTTCTTTTTCAGATAGATGAGTGCCTGGGAGTGAAAAGCGCTGGGGCTATCGATACCCATTGCATCCCAGTGTTTTATGATATGATTCTTTTCGGACGGAATTTCGGCAAGAAACTCCAATGAACGGTCTTTCATTTTTTCGAGCCCTGTTTTTTTCGCATAGGCGAAGAGAAACGGTATGACGGTGTTGATAAGGATAAGGTGGATGGCGGTTTGTCCGAGGAATTTTGGGCTCGACTGTGTTTTCCTGTCAAAGCGGTAGTGGTCATTCCAGTAAGGGGAGCTTTTTACAATCAGCAGGTTGCTGATATCGCCAAGTTGTGTGGCCTCGCGGATGTAGGTAAACAAGGAGGTGGACTTGTAGATGAGCTGTGCAAACTGGGCAATTCGGATGTGCGGAAAGTTGGCCGGCCTCAGCCGCAGGAAGCGCCACAGGTTCACATCGACAGGCTGCAGCTTCCATTTGTTTTTGAGGTGCTCGTATTCAGATTTCAGGGTTTTCGGGTAGGCCTCGGTCAGGGGCTGATCCAAAAAACCAGCCTGCCCAAAGAGCAGGGCTTCTATTTGAAGGAGGTTGTTTTTATGTCTCGATAAAACATTTAAAGGCAGCGATTTGGCCAGCAGCTCAAAAGGAGCACTGTTTACGTTCAGGCCAAAGTTACGTGCCAGCGTCACATAAAAAGTCTCCTCCCAGCTGTTGCGGTATTTCTGCAAGAGCACGTCAATGTCACGATATTTTTTCTCGAGCTTTTCAATGGTTAAGCGGTTTTTCCATTGTTCCCAGATGAAATGGTCTACATGGCATGCCAGCATCTCACATGGCACCCAGTTTTTGTTGTTCACCAGGTTTTTGTAGCGATCATACATCCCAATATCAATATTCTGGTTGATATTCAGTGTTGGGGCATTCAGTCCGATATCTTCATCATCATTATAAACCACATGAAGGATAATGTTTTGATAGTTCTTGTCCTTATCATGATGATGCTTTCTCCAGTCTGAGGTGTTGACATGAATTTCTACGTTTCCGGCCCAAAGGGTACCGTCGATTCTTACTTTGGCGGTAAGAAAATCGGGGCCCGCATTTTGGTTGTGGGTTCCGGGGTTTTCAATATAGATATGTTCTCCGGCAGCAGATTTCAGCGGGCCTGAAAAGAGCCGGTATTTCCATAAAAAATGAAGAAATGCTTCTTCCATAAAGTAGGTGTATAAAGTGGTTGCCACACAATATTAGTTATTTTTCTTTTGATTTCCAAACGAGAAGCCTGCCTGATTGTTAATGTTTATGACATTTTTAGCTTTTGAGTATTTTTGGAATAGATTTTGAAAAGAAAACGAAGAATAATTCCTGATTATAAAACATTGTTTTCAGAAAGTGTTTGTAATCGGGTTGTTGAAGAGAAGAGGTTTTAGAGTGATGAAAAAGACAATCGTCATAACAGGGTTTATTCTTTTGCTTTCGCTGATTGCCGAAGCCCAGAAACCTGTAAGGCCTGGTGAGAAGGAGCCACAGATTTCGGACATGACACCAATGATGGCGAAGGTGGATGGCAACGACACTATTCTGGTGCAGAACCTGCGTCCGGTTTTAGTTTATGCATGGCAAACGCGTCCGGACCGGAAAACACGTCGGCTTATCAAAAATGTGAAAAAAGCATATCCTTATGCCCGGCTTGCCAGCATGAAACTGCATGCCTACAACGAAAAACTGAAGGCGGCAAAGACTGACCGTGAGCGCAAGCGGCTTATGCGAAAGGCAGAGAAAGAGTTGAAGAAGGAGTATGGCGACGACTTGAAGAAGCTCACTTTCACCCAGGGGCATATCCTGTTAAAGCTGATTGACAGGGAAACAGGAGAGACCTCCTATGAACTTGTTGAAGAATTGCGCGGGAAGTTTACGGCCTTTTTCTGGCAGTCGTTTGCGCGTATTTTCGGATTTAATCTTAAGCGCGATTATGACCCCGACGGGGAGGACCGAAAGATAGAGCAAATCGTGCTGCTGATCGAAAACGGGCAGCTCTGATTATTTTCCGCGACCCTGAAAAACAATAATTACAGTATAAATCAATATTTTGAAATCCATGGCCAGCGACATGTTTTCCAAATAAAGGATGTCATATTTCAGGCGCTCAATCATTTCGTCCACATTTTCGGCGTATCCGTATTTCACCTGTCCCCATGATGTTATTCCGGGTTTAATGCGGTGCAGCATGCGGTAGTGCGGCGCTCTTTCCGTGATTTTATCAATGAAGTATTGCCGCTCCGGACGTGGCCCGACGATACTCATATCTCCTTTCAGTACAGTATAAAACTGAGGGAGTTCATCAAGGCGGGTTTTCCGCATGTATTTCCCGAATTTAGTAATACGCGGATCGTCGTCCGAGGAAAGCTGCGGTTTGCCGTGCTTTTCAGCATCCTGGTACATCGACCGGAATTTATGCATCATAAATGGCTTGCCATGCCGGCCTACGCGCTCCTGGCTGAATATGATCGGGCCGGGTGAGGAGAGTTTCACCATGATGGCCGT
>JASMTJ010000345.1:0-8458 GCA_041694335.1 Bacteroidales bacterium | reverse complement strand
AGCTATTACGATGGATGTACAGGTGCCAGAAACGAAACAGGATGGTGCCCCCGCACCTGCACCGGAAACGGCTGATGAATTGAATATAGTTGAAGACGATGCCCTTACTGAAAAGAAAATGCCGGCAGAAAAACCTCTCCGGACCAACTTCGATGAAACCGCTTTCTTTTACCCGCAGCTGATGAATAAGGGCGATTCGGTAACCATAAAATTTACCTTGCCGGAATCGCTGACAGAGTGGAAGTTTATGGCGCTGGCCCACACCAAAGATCTCAAAACAGGAAAGCTGGTAAAGAAATTCCGCGCGCGCAAGGAGCTGATGGTGGTGCCAAATCCGCCGCGCTTTACGCGCGAAAACGACCACTTTGAGTTTGCGGCAAAAGTGGTCAACCTGAGCGAAGAAGATCAGGAAGTGACGGTGGAGCTTCAGCTGTTTGATGCCCGTAAAAATACGATGGTGACCGAAACCCTCGGACTGAAAAACAATCAGCGCAAGCTGACCATCCCATCCGGCGAAAGCCGCAATGTGACCTTCCCGGTGGAGATGACCATGAAAGCCGGACTGCTCAAATACCGCATCACGGCGGCTACCGCCTCCTTCTCGGATGGGCAGGAGGACTACCTGCCAGTGCTGACCAACCGCAAACTTTTGACCGAAACCAAGGCTTTCTCGATGAACCGTCCGGGAACAAAGACCGTGGAAGTGCCTTCGTTCGAAGCCGGCAACAGCGAGCGCCTGACGGTGGAATATACCGCCAATGCAGCGTGGTATGCCGTGCAGGCCCTGCCATTCCTCGAAGATAAGAACGCGAAATCGGCCCCGGCGCTGGCCAACACGCTTTACGCAAACAGCCTCGGAAGAATGGTTGTAGAGCATAATCCGGAAATTGAGGAAGTGTTCAGGCTTTGGAAAGAGCAGGACCACGAGGCACTGCTCTCGAACTTAGAGAAAAATGAAGAGCTTAAAAACGTGGTGATAGAACACACGCCGTGGTTGCTGGAGGCGGAAGATGAGTCGGAAGATAAGCAGCGGATTGCCGCTTTCTTCGACCAAAACAAGCTGCAGTATCAGAAAGAGCGCATGCTGGAGAAGCTTGCAGCACAGCAGAACGGCGATGGGGGCTGGTCGTGGCGCACAGGAATGCCTTCGAGCCAGTACATCACGCAAAGTGTAATCATGAAACTGGCTGAGCTGATGGAGCTGGGCGCCCTTCACGGATCTGAGGTGGATGCCATTATCCGAAAAGGGATTCAGTTTTGCAGCACGGAAGTAACAGAGCGCTACGACCGCCTGCGGAAGAAAGACGATTTCAAGCCGGAAGAGTACCGCCCCACCAATACGGAGGTGTATTACCTGTTTACCCTTTCGATGCTGGAAGGCACCCAACTATCCGCGAAAGCGCAAAAGGTGGCGGATGAATACACTAAGCAGATGATGAAGCACCGCACGGAATACAACAAATACCTGCAAGGGATGATAGGGCTGACGCTCTTCAACGAAGGCCGCACTGAGGAAGCCAAAGACATTGTGAACTCGCTCAGGGAATATGCCTTGTGGGATGACGATGGCATGTACTGGCGCTTTGAGGGCGGATGGTACTGGTACCAGGCGCCGATTGATTTCCAGGCGCTGATGGTGCAGCTTTTTGATAAGGCCGGCGATTTTGAAGAGGATGTGGAAAACCTGAAGCTCTGGCTGCTGAAGCAGAAGCAGACGCAAAAGTGGCCGACGGCATCGGCAACTGCCAAGGCGGTGTATGCCCTGCTGACCACTGGCAAGGAGATGCTGAGCACCGATGTGTCGCTACTGAAGATTGCGGTGGGCAACGAAACGCTGGATATGGATCAGGCGCAGTCCGGGACAGGATACATCAAAAAGAGCTGGGACGCTGCGGCGGTGGATGCTTCGATGAGCAAAGTGACGGTAGAGAAAAGCGATGAGAACGTGTCGTGGGGCGCCGTGTATCACCAGTATTTTGAGGAGCTGGAAAATATTGAAAGTCACGCAGAGGGTGTTTCCGTGGAGAAGCAGCTTTTTGTGGTGAGGCAGACCAAAGAGGGCGAGCAGTTAGAGAAGGTTTCCGGTGAGAATCCCGCGAAGGTGGGCGACAAGCTGCGCATCCGCTTGGTGATGACCTCGGATAAGAACCTGGAGTTTGTGCATCTCGAAGACGGCTTTGCCACCGGTTTTGAAGTGCCGGAGCAGCTTTCAGGATACCACGTGCAGGACGGCCTGATGTATTACCGCGTGATGCGCGATGCATCGGCGGAGTTCTTTATCCAGAGCATGCGCAAGGGCACCTACGTGCTGGAATATGACGTGATGGCCGAGCAGTCCGGCGATTTCAGCATGGGCATCGCCACTCTGCAAAGCCTCTACGCACCCGAGTTTGCCGCGCATTCTGAGGGCATGAAGATTCGTGTGGAGCGGTAGATTTCGATTTAAAGTAATCAATAAATAGCCTCCCTGCAGCAATAAGTTGCGGGGAGGCTATTTTGATGGGAGCCTCTGTTATCTTCATATGAGACCAGCACCCTCATTTATGGGGGTGTCGGATGCATACTGGCCTATTTCTGAGGGCGCTTTAGCGCCCTTTTGTTCTTATGGCTAATAGAAAGCACGCTGAAGCGCGCCAGGTTAGAACCATGTTGGACTGAATTTCCACCCACTTGAAAGTGGGTGCTATTCTCATTGAAAGAAACTCTGCGAATCGAACGGAATCCCGGAGGGATGACCAGTATGGTAGAATATGGTAATTAATGGTTATCCTGAACCTCGTAGAGGTGGCACGTTTTTGAGGTTGTGCAGATTGAGCGAATGTTTTAAAAATGGAATGTAATTATTTGTACTTGCAACAGGTTTTTATATATTTACCCCATATTAATCGGAAGATCAATGAAATCACTAGAAATCCGGCATAAATCAAGCGAGTATTTTACATTAATCAGAAGTGGATAAAGTGATATCAGCAAGCAGGGAATAGAATTTATAAAATCAATAATAGGTTTATATATCTGACTTACTGCTAAATTTAGCCGGAGAAAGTGATTATGACGAAATGGCAAAAATTTAAAAAAACAATTGATATGCCTAAAAAAGCAATTTGGATTTCATACGACCTAGGAATTAAAGGAGATTTTCCAGGATTGTATGCGTGGCTTGATAATCAAGGAGCAAAGGAAGCAGGAAGTAGTGTTGCATTTATAAACTATGAATTTAGTGGTTCAGATAATCAATTGCTTTCTAAACTAAAAATGGATCTTGATAAAAGTGTTGATTTCAAGCCGGGTGATAGAGTCTATGTAGTCAGAATGAGAACTGAAAATGGAACACAAAAGATAAGTGGGAAATTCATTGTAGGGAAAAGACGTGCAGCTCCTTGGATTGGTTACGGTGATAGTGATAATGACATAGCAGACGAGAATGAATAACATAATAGTTGATTCAGGATTTTGGTATGCTTTTTATGACAAAAGAGACCCATATCACAATGAAGCTAATGAACTCGCCGAATATCTTGAAATGGGAAATATTGTCATGCCATTTCCTATACTTTACGAGGCAATTAATACAAGATTTACAAGGAGAAACGCTTGGATGATCGAGTTTGAAAGGCTTCTTAATCAAGACAATGTTAAACTAATTGATGATAGCGAGTATAAAGATTCAGCACTAAATCATTCCTTTGATTCAACATTACACCTGAATAGGCCACTAAGTTTGGTTGACTCAGTTATTAGGATTATGCTTGACGATGACAGCTTAAAAGTTCATTATTTACTGAGTTTTAACATAAGTGATTTTGTAGATGTTTGTAGGAGAAGAAATATAGAAATAATGAAATAAAAAATTGCCAATAGTACCTGAGAATGTATACTGGAAATAGTGGTTTCTGTTGAAATCAACCTTTGTGTTTAATTTGCCGAAGACGACCATGAGAGTCCTCCGAATTGCCTCAGGAGGATACATAGCTGCAAACCGTTGGGAACTGACTGGAAACGAATAATTAGAATATTACTAAGATATGAGAGAAAATTTCAAAAAAGCATTATTGAATATTGTAAAGTTTGGAGACACAGACATATTTCCCTTTCCATTTGAGAGGTATATGTTTGATGAAAAACTGGAAGATACTTTAAATATTCTAGAAGAGTATAATAGAGACTTGGAACAGGTATTAAACCAAACACCTCCATTAACTATAGTTGAGTTAAGTCAAGTTGGGTATTTTGGTTTTAGGCAAGCTACAATGATAGAGCCTTTTTGGAACGCATATTATTTAGGATTGGTTATTTCATTAGCTGAGGAGATTGAAAAAACTAGAATTAAAGAAGAAGATAAAAAGGTGTTTTCATACAGATATCAATGGAATGAAACCAAATATTCTCTTTTTAAGGATACAAATTGGCTCGATTATAAAAAACAATGTATTGAATATTCTAAAGATTTTGAATACGTACTACAAACTGATATTTCTAATTTTTATTCAAGGATAAATCATCATAAATTGGAAAACCAACTAAAAAGAGTTTCTCCATCTGATATTCCTAAAAAAATTATCAAATTATTAAGTCAATTTTCTGGTACAATCTCATACGGTTTACCAGTTGGTGGACCTGCGTCGAGGATATTAGCAGAATTAGCTCTTAATCACACAGATTTTCATCTTCAATCAAGAGGTGTTGTATTCTGTAGATATGCAGATGATTATACTATATTTTGTAATGATGAAATAGAAGCATATAAGACATTAATATTATTATCAGAAAAATTATCAAATGATCAATTAAGTTTACAGAAAAACAAAACGAAAATAATGTCATCTGAAGAATTTAGAGAGATTCATCAATTCCTCGATCCTAAACCAAATGATGATGAAAGTGCAGAAGAGGAACAGAAATTACTTAATATTTCAATAAGATTTGACCCCTATTCAGCCACAGCAGTTGATGACTATGAAAACTTAAAAGACGCAGTTCGTGAAATAGATATCATTGGTATTCTGTCGAGAGAGGTTAATAAAACTAAAATTGACCAAACAGTTACAAAACAGGCCATTAATTCCATAAAAGCTCTGACTAAAGAAAATCAAGTTCAAGCTGTCAGGGTTTTACTTGATAAAAACAACTTGACAACACTTTCTCCTGTGTTTACTACTATTATGCGTTCGGTAAGAAGTGTGTATGAGGATATTAGTGAAACTGGTAAAGATATAATAGACAACTCTTTAATTGATTTGTTTAGGAGTGAAAGTTACTTAACCAAAATTGAATTGAATGTGAATTATATAATTCAAATTCTGTCGTTAAGATATTCTTCTGAAAAAGAGACATTATTGATCAGTCTTTTTGAAACGGAAGCGAATCACTTATTAAGAAGACAAATAATAGTAGCAATGACAAATTGGAATAGCCATTATTGGCTTATAGACATAAAGAATAAATTTAATACTTTGACAATTTGGGAAAGACGAGCTGTTATTAATGCTTCTTATTTCCTAAGTGATGAAGGAAGACATTGGAGAGAACACAATAAGAATATGTTTAGTAAAGAGGAAAAATTAATAAGAGATTGGTGTTCTGATAGAAAACAATCAAATAAACCTATTCTAGTATGATAACTGAACGAAGTATAGCTGAAAAATTCACTGCAATTTGGAAACAAAACTTTCCATTATTAACATCAAATTTTATTAGAGTTTTTAATGAAACACAATTGAATGATATAAATTCATCTCCAGTAGTAACAAATAAGGATGTAAGATATGATATAGTTTCTGAGGTTGCTTTTAATTTATCTGAAATTGTTTCAGAGTGCAACGAACCTATTGACACAATAATAAAAGACAAGACCAAGTTTGAAGGAATTATTAAAAATACGGCTAAAACAATTTGGACATCTGGAAACTACACAAAAGAAGATTTGATATTAACAGCTGATGAAATATCTGATATTCGTGGAATTTCAAGAAATATAGTTGAGTTTATTGGGAAAGTAGGAGGTAGTGATGTGTATTTTAAACCCAAATTAAAAGGTTATGGTTTTATACCTGATCTGGAAGCTGACCTGGCAATAGATGATACCCTTTATGAATTGAAAACTGTAAAACGAAACTTTAAATCAAGCGATCTCAAACAATTGTTCATATATCTTGCGCTACAACAAATGAGTGATAACCCAAACTGGAATTATGCCGGACTGTATAACCCAAGAAAAGGCATGTATTGTAAGCTTGACGTAAAAAAGACAGTTTATGATCTTTCAGGTGGAAATACACCAAATGAAACATTTGAGAACTTTCTAAACGGATTAGTTAGAGATTTAGAAGTTGACAGTAAATTTTAATGACAACTGTGACTACCCCCTCCACCCAAAACAATTTTTTCTTACTTTTGAATACAGAAACCTAAAGATAACAGACACTAATCATCAGGCATGATTCAGTTTATTTACATTTTCATATAGTTACAAGGAAACAATAGGCAGATACGCTATAAATGGTGTTCTTTGATTCATGGTATGAGGCAGCAGGTGTAAGCGGCGACCAGCGGGGGTTAAACGAATCCGGTTAATGCCCGCTGTGTTTCGGTTAATGCTCGCTGTGTTTCGGTAAATCTTCCCTGGGTCTCGGTGAACTTTCGCTGGGTCTCGGTGAATCCTCGCTGCCGGCCGGTTATTCTTCGCTATCGCTCGTTGAATGCTCGCTGCCTTCCGGCGAACTTTCGCTGGCGGCTGGTTATGGTTCGCTATATGTGGGTGAAGCCTCGCTGTTGCAATATCGTTATTTGCTGTGTATTATTGAGCCTTATCATACTGTTATTTAGTTGTTTGCTATTGTGAAAACTACTCACCACCGTGTGTGGTACTCTAACTGAGCCTCTCATAATCGTACTTATGAGGAGCATTCAGGCACATAAGCAACAGGGAACCCCTGGTGCGATGATCATTATTTCAACTAAACTTTTAAATTTATTTTTATGCCTAAAAACGAAAGATTGTTTACGGTGAGCGATGCCACCTTGATTGAGCACGCCGATACCGTAAAAGCGTCTTTGCCTGACGACATCGCCGAGTTTACGTCTTTTGACACCACCATCAGCGCGGAGTATCCCAACACGATTGCCGCTGCTATTGATGCGGTGCTTGCGCTGAAGTCGGACCAGGTGATTATTGATGAGCAGGTAGAGAAGACCCAGAATGTGAATGAAGCCATGGGCCAATGCACCAATGCATACCGCACGGTGGCCTTTTTTGTGCGCAAGGCTTTTAATGGCAACAGGGCGGTGCAAAACCAGTTTGGCCTGAACGACATCGAAAAGGTGCGTAACAACCAGCCGCGGATGATCCTGTTTATGGAGGAGCTGGCCGATACGGTGCAGAAGTACCAGGCCGACCTGGTGGCGGCGGGCTGCAACGAGGCGGTGATTACGTCGCTGCCCCAAAAGGCAGAAGCGCTGCGCACGGCCAACACCGAGCAGGAGAAATTCAAAAAGGATCGGGGCCTCCTCACCCAGGAGCGGGTGGAGAAGCTTAACGAGCTCTACAAATTGCTGGTGCCCATCAGCGAGATTGCGCAAATCATTTATGCCGACGACCCGGCCAGGCTTGCACGCTACATGCTGCCCAAACCCAAAGGCAGCATCGACGCGCCGGATGATTTGATTACGTCATAACGGGTGTGTTTTAATAAGGCTGTCCAAGAGCTGCACTTGTTTATTTTCATGTTTGATTTTAAACAGGCTTTTGGGCAGTCTTTTTTAATGGGGTAGACAGGTTATTTCCATATGAGACCAGCACTCTCATTAATGGAGGTGCCGGATGAGTCCCGGCCATTTTCTGAGGGCGCTCTTTCGGGGTTTGCGCTCTTGCACCCCTTCTCCTCGAAGGAGAAGAGCCTGTCCCGCAATGCGGGAGGTTGGGGGATGAGGTGAAGGCCTTCACCGGAACGATTGATAAATCTACTTGCTCTCTTTCCTTTAAATGTACTTTTGGCTTGCCCCAAAAGTACCAAAAGGACAAGGCTGACGAGGGCATGTCCGCAAAAGCTACGTGTGGAATTATCCACGCCATTCGAGCCGTTCGCATAAAATCGTCTGAGCGCTGAACCGGCATTCCGGTTGCTCACTCGCGAATGGCTACCACACAGGCCAGCCCAATAATTCCACACTTGTTTTGCTGGACATCCCCTCGAAGGCCGAATTTGGTTTAATGTCCGGTTTTGTTTGGTTCATTTAGAAAAATTAGAGGAGAGTCCCGGAGGGACGGCAGTATGGTAGAAGTGAAGATATCAGTGAATATTTTGAACCTCGTAGAGGTGGCACTTATTCAGGGTTTGCGCTCTTGCACCCCTTCTCCTTCGAGGAGAAGAGCCTGTCCCGCAATGCGGGAGGCTGGGGTATGAGGTGAAGGCCTTCACCGGAACGATTGATAAATCTACTTGCTCTCTTTCCTTTAAAT
>JASMTJ010000344.1:0-15538 GCA_041694335.1 Bacteroidales bacterium | reverse complement strand
AGTTTCTTTTCGCGTGCCATAGCCTCTTTTTTAGATTCAAATTTTTCGAAATGTAATAGTTTCCATGGCCTGTATTTTTTGGTGAATCCTTTTTTAGCTAAAGAATTGTGCGCGAGGAGGCGGTTTTCAAGATTCGATGTAAAACCGATATAAAGGCGGTCAAATTTTTGGGAGTACAAAACATACACAGTAAACATCAGACAAAGGTATAAAAAAGGCCTGAAAACCAAAGGTTAACAGGCCTGACTAGTAGCGGGGGCTAGATTCGAACTAACGACCTTCGGGTTATGAGCCCGACGAGCTACCACTGCTCCACCCCGCAATTTTATATTTTATTACTTTAAGAACACAATCATACCAGATTCGAACTAACGTCCGCCTGAGGCGGATAAGAGCCCGACGAGCTACCACTGCTCCACCCCGCAATATAATATTTTTAGTTTCTTGTCAGAACGATTGCAAATAAAGGATTTCATTAAAAATCCGTCCCTCAAATGCGGATGCAAATATAATTTGCGTTTCTTTGCAATCCAAATAAAAATGAAAAAAAATCAGGAAAAATGACGCACAAGGCTGGATTTGTGAGTATTATAGGAAACCCAAATGTTGGGAAAAGTACGTTGATGAATGCTTTGGTAGGTGAGAGGCTGTCAATAATCACCTCCAAGGCGCAGACTACCCGGCATCGGATACAGGGGTTTGTCAACGGGGATGACTATCAGATTGTATTTTCCGACACTCCCGGAATACTTGATCCGGCCTACAAACTGCAGGAGTCGATGATGGGTTTTGTGAGAGAAGCCCTCGAGGATGCTGATATCTTTATCCTGATGATTGAAGCCGGTCAGAAGTCTTTTGACGAAGAAGTGATGCAGCGACTGGTGTCGATTAAAGTGCCTGTGCTGGTTCTGATAAATAAAATAGATAAGCAAAAGGAATCGGAGATTGAACCGATGATTGATTACTGGAAAGAGAGAATTCCGAATGGTCAGTTTTTGCCGGTTTCGGCCTTGCACAAATTTAACATCGACGTGGTGAAGAACCGCATCATCGAACTGCTTCCCGAAAATCCGCCTTATTATCCCAAAGATGAACTGACGAATAAAAACATGAGGTTTTTTGTTTCTGAGATGATTCGCGAAAAAATTCTTTTACTTTATCAGAAAGAAGTGCCCTATTCCACGGAAGTGGTCATCGATACATACAAAGATGAAAAAGACATCATTCGGATAAAAGCCTTTATCTTTGTGGCCCGCGAATCTCAGCGCCGAATCATCATAGGTCATGAGGGAAAAGCCATAAAAAAGCTTGGAATTGAGTCGAGAAAAGAAATCGAGAAATTTGTTGAGAAGCAGATTTATCTGGATATAACAGTGAAAGTGAGAAAGAACTGGCGTGATGATGATAAGGCGCTGGATAATTTTGGCTATCAGCCGAAGTAAGAAAGAAGAAAATGGGAAATATAGTAGCAATAATCGGACGCCCGAATGTGGGTAAATCAACCTTCTTTAACCGTTTGGTAGGATACCGCGATGCTATCGTGGAAGAAACCAGCGGTGTAACTCGCGATCGTCATTACGGCAAATCGGAATGGAACGGCGTGGAGTTTACCGTGATTGATACCGGAGGATTTGTGGAAGGCAGCGATGATGCTTTTGAAGCTGAAATTCGTAAGCAGGTGGTCATTGCCGCCAACGAGGCTGATGTAGTGCTTTTTATGGTGGATGCCAAAGACGGACTTACGGGTTACGATAAGGATGTGGCAAATATTTTGCGGCCTTACAACAAGAAATCATACATTGTGGCTAATAAGGTCGATAATAACCGCCTTATTCCCGCAGCACAGGAATTTTATGCACTCGGATTGGGAGAGCTTTACACCATTTCTGCCATCAACGGTAGCGGCACCGGAGATCTTCTGGATGATTTAATCACCAACTTCGATGAGACTGAAGTAGAAGATGCGCCCGATATCCCTCACGTAGCCGTGGTGGGCCGGCCAAATGCCGGAAAATCATCTCTGATAAATGCTTTGCTGGGCGATGAGCGGAATATTGTTACGGATGTGGCCGGAACTACACGCGATACGATTGACACCAGATACAACTCCTTCGGGTTTGATTTTATGCTCCTCGACACTGCAGGCCTGCGAAAAAAGGCGAAAGTGAAGGAAAATATTGAGTTTTATTCTACCATGCGGGCCATTAAAGCCATTGAAAGCAGCGATGTTTGTGTGCTGATGTTGGACGCTACCCAGGGTATTGAAGCACAGGATTTGAATATTCTTCACGTGATACATAAAAATCATAAAGGCGTGGTTGTTGTCGTAAATAAGTGGGACCTGGTGGATAAAGATACGCATACCGCTAAGGATTTTACACAGCATATTTCTGAAAGGCTGCAGCCATTTAAGGATGTGCCGATAATTTTCACTTCCGTGCTTACGAAGCAAAGGATTTTCAAAGTGCTCGAAGCAGTGCAACAGGTTTATGAGTCTAAAAGCTTGCGAATAAGCACCAAGAAGCTGAACGATTACATTCTGCCGATTATTGAAAAGCGGCCACCATCTGTAACATCTCGTGGAAAATACATCAAAATCAAGTATGTAACTCAGCTGAAGACTGCTTTTCCGGCATTTGCGTTTTTCTGCAATTATCCAAAGGAAATTAAAACCGAATACAAACGCTTTATAGAAAATCAACTAAGAAAAAAATACAACCTCACAGGGGTTCCTGTAGAGGTTTTCTTCAGAGAAAAATAAGGGGATATGAGCCAGGTACGTATTGACAAATACTTATGGGCAATCAGGATTTTTAAAACCAGAAGCAAAGCCGCGGATGCTTGTAAGAAGGGGCGTGTACAGATCAATGAGGCTGAGGTGAAGCCTGCCAAGGAAGTATCGGTCGGCGATGAGGTGACCATCAGGATTAAAACCATGATCAAAACAATTCGGGTTGAAAAAGTAATTGAGCAACGGGTTTCAGCTTCCATTGCTGCTGAATGTTTCGAAGATCTGACCCCACAGGAGGAATACGACAAGCTAAAGAAAATGAATGAACTAAACACCGAGTGGCGTGATCGTGGTGCCGGTCGTCCTACGAAAAAAGAACGCCGGCAAATCGACTGGCTGAAGAAAAGGCGCTAATCGTTTTTCTTATCATAATCGATAGTGGTTCGGCCTCCTTCAATATCGTAGAACGTCCAGGTGCCTGTGCGCTCGCCGGCTTTCATCTGTCCCTGGTAATAAACCTTGCCGTTTTTGTAGTAGACGATTTTCATGCCTTCCTCTTTTCCGTCTTTGTAAGTGGCCTCAGCCCATTTCGAGCCGTCTTTGTAATAGCTTACCCATTTGCCATGTCGCTTATTGTTTTGGTAAGCTCCTTCCATTTTCAGCTCCCCGGTCTTGTAATAGCTCTTTTCGTGCTGAAGAATTTTCTCTCCGTCTTCCTCAACATAGGTTCTTACGGTTTTAGGAGAGCCGTCCTCGTAGGTCGTCTCCACCTCATTAATACTTTGTGGTGCACATCCGATAAGCAAACTGATTAGCAGCGCAGAAACGAATAATATGTTTTTCATTGATTTCAATGTATTTGGTTTATCGGTTGAATTTAAGTCTTTTTCCTTTTTGGTTTTCATCGAACTTTCCATCCTGATAAGCGATATGCCCGTTTATCATTGTTGTTGTTACCTGGTAATGCAGCTTTTCACCTTCCAGCGGCGACCATCCGCATTTATACAGAATATTTTCGGGGGCCACGGTCACAGGTTTTTCATGCACCAGCACAAGATCTGCCCAGTAGCCTTCGCGGATATATCCCCGTTTGTCCATCCTGAAGATATCGGCAGGTGTATGACTCATCTTGTCCACGATTTTCTCAACGGAAATCTTTCCTTTCCGGTAAAACTCCATCATTACCGGTAAGGCATGCTGTACCATGGGGCCTCCTGAAGGCGCTTTGAAATAACTGTTTTGCTTTTCTTCGAGCGTATGCGGTGCGTGGTCAGTGGCAATCACGTCGATGGTGTTATTCAGCACGGCTTCGAAAATGGCATCCCGGTCTTTGGCTGATTTAACCGCCGGGTTCCATTTGATGCGCCACTGTTTTTCATCGTACTGAGTATCGTCGAAGGTGAAGTGGTGGATACATGCTTCGGCAGTGATTTGCTTTTCCCTTGACGGGATGTCGTTGCGGAACAAGGCCAGCTCTTTTGCGGTGCTCAAGTGCAGAATGTGAAGACGGCTGTTGTGTTTATTTGCCAGCTCTGCCGCCAGGCTCGATGACCTGTAGCAGGCTTCTTCACTCCTGATAAGTGGGTGGACTGAGAAGGGAGGTGTTTCTCCATATTTCTTTTTGAATAGATCGGTGTTATGCTTGATGGTGCTCTCGTCCTCGCAGTGCGTGGCAATGAGCACCGGACTCTCGCGAAAAAGTGTATCCAGCGTTTGTTTGTTATCCACCAGCATATTCCCGGTGCTGCTGCCCATGAAGATTTTGATACCACAAACATTTTGAGGATCGGTTTTTAGCACCTCCTCGGTATTATCGTTAGTTACACCCATATAGAAAGAATAATTGGCCAGCGATTTTTCAGCAGCAATGCGATATTTTTCTTCCAGCAAACCCTGGGTCACAGCCTGCGGCTTGGTGTTGGGCATCTCCATAAAGGAGGTGATACCCCCGGCCACAGCGGCCTTGCTTTCGATGTGGATGTCGGCCTTGTGAGTGAGTCCCGGCTCCCTGAAATGTACCTGGTCATCGATGGCTCCAGGAAGCAAAAATCCCCCGTGGCCTTCAATCACCTGATCAAATCCTTCCCCGGAAGGGGAAAGCTCTTCGCTGATTTTGGCAATAACACCTTCGTCAACTTCCACGCTACCCTCAATAATGAGGTTTTCGTTAACAATCCTTACATTCCTGATTAATATCTTTTGTGACATGACTTCCTCGTTTTAATCATCAAAATTAACATAATTATCGTGAGGAAAGAAGTAATGGGACTCAGGCAGATTTAGCTGGCCTGATTTTTTTGAAGCGGAGTTTTATTACGCCAAGAACAGCTTCCTTAAAGATACCCCGGTTCATTTTAGATACACCTTCTGTGCGGTCGGTGAAGATAATTGGGATTTCTTTTACCTTGAAGCCAAGCTTCCAGGCGGTATATTTCATTTCTATCTGAAAGGCGTAGCCAACAAACCTTATAGCGCTTAAGTTGATTGTTTCCAGCACCTTTCGCCGGTAGCATTTAAATCCGGCAGTGGTGTCGTCGATTTTGATTCCGAGGATAACTTTAACATAGATGCTGGCGAAATAAGACATCAGCACACGCCCCATAGGCCAGTTAACTACGTTTACACCTTTTACATAGCGCGAGCCAATCACCAGGTCATGCCCTTCTTTGGCGGTGTGGTATAAACGTACGAGGTCATCCGGATTGTGAGAAAGATCGGCATCCATCTCAAAAATGTATTCGTAGTTATGATCAAGTGCCCACCGGAATCCTTTGATGTAAGCTGTTCCCAGCCCCAGTTTTCCTTCGCGCTCCAGCAAATGCAACCTGTTCTCATAGATTCCAAAAAGAGACTTTACGATGGCCGCAGTGCCATCAGGAGAGTTGTCATCAATGATAAGCACATCAAACTCCTCCGGCAACTCAAACACGCGCTTGAGTACCTTATGGATATTCTCCTTTTCGTTGTATGTGGGGATGATTACTAAACCGTCGCTCACAGTGCTGAATTTTGTTAAAGGGACAAAATTATAAAAAAAGACAAGCGGAGAATTAAAAAATCCTCCGCCTGTGCTTTCAAACTTATTTTTTAATAATTTTTTGCATTGTTCGTCCCTCAGGGAAATCCATCGTCAGCATGTAGATTCCCGGACGGGCATTGGAGAGCCCGATTTCTATGGTGTTCGAACCCTGATGGATATCAGCCTGGATATTCCGGATTTCACGTCCCCGGAAGTCAATGACCTTGATAACCGCAGAGGTTTCCTTTTTCGAATGGAAAGTGGTAATAATATCGGCCGAGGTAGGGTTTGGATAGACTTTGAAAGATCCATCTTCCATCACTTCCTCAATGCTGGTCTGATATCCAAACTCATAAACCAAATCTGTGGTGGCATTGCCATACTGGTCTTCCACATTGTTAATGGTCAGTGTGTAATATTCTCCCGGAGTGAGAGGTGAAACAGTCAGCGTAACTTTCTCGTCCAACACCAGGTGCCGCACTGCTTTTTCCACTTCCACGTCGCCGCTCATAACATAGTTGTTCTCATTTTCCGCAGATTCCTCATCAACATCCTCAGAAAAATAAATTTCAATGGTTTCTTCATCCTTAATATTAATCTCACTGATGGCCGGCGCTTCAATGTCTGTAATGCCATTAACATCATCTTCATAACGCAGCTCGATCTTCCATTCGCCAAAATCCCAGTTGAGCGGGCCGGTTACAGTATAATCTGCGCCTTCTGTAGGCACAAACTCATAGGTGCTGGTATTATGGATATATAACTCTCCGGATCCATCATCCACAGTCCACATGTAGTAATTGCTCTGGTAATTAGCATCTGTACACTCTGCTTCGGTTACACGAACCAAAACACCCTCGTATTGCTCCGATGCATCTCCTGTATTGATATCGGTAACAGGTGGAGGCGTTTTTCCTGAGGCAATATGGTAGTAGGTGCTGATTTCGGTCATTTCAGTCACATTGTAATACTCCTTTACAATTCCGGTAATGATGATGCTGTCGCCGATCTGTGGGTTCCTGCTGGGATCATATACCAGCAATCCGTTCCATGCGCCTGCTCCATCCTGAATGAAATAATTTGTTCCAAAGTTCGCAGTCACCACACCACTGGTTGATACTTCACCATAATTGAGTTCTTCCACGCCGCCAGCATCTTCAATTTGGTCGGCCATCGGAGAGTGGGTGGTTTGTCCCTGGATATCATAAATAGTTTCCAGTTCACCGTTGAATGTTGGCGGTATATAATAGCTATACACTACAGACTCGTCGGTTGCTGTGCCGTCGTCGGCCATCACTTTGTAGTAAATATAACTTTCTTCTGCTTGAGGAGGAATTTGTGCTGAGAAGCTGTCTCCGCTCTGGTTCATTATCACCTCGTTGTTTAAAGCTTCATAAGACAGTCCCCACATGATTTTTGCTTCGGAAACAGACCCGTTCGAAGAAGTGATTTCTGCTGTGATATCTACCGGAGTTTCTCCGTCTATGTCTTCAGTAATCGTCAAGTTATCGATGATAATAGCATCGGCTTCCTGGCCGTTCCAAATCAGCTCGGCAAATTCCGGGTTATCGATAAAAGGGTTTCTGTTTTGCTGCCAGTTAAAGATGACGTTGTTACGGTTGCGTTCAAACTCGTCAGGTAAATCCTGCATGTTCCACTCGAGGAGTGTACTCAACTTGCCATGCTCCGCAGCCGGGTAGGTGCTGACTTCGTCAACCACCTGAAGATCGAGTTCACCGTTTTCTCCGTCATAGCGCGTGGCCATATAAAAAATAATCCTTGCGATATCGCCTTTAACTTCGTCGCGTGGCTCCCATGAGTCACTGTCATAAAAGCAACCATCCGCTTCGTCATGCTCGGTGCCGCCATTATCAAAATCTTTATTGCTGCGATCTGTGTTGACTGAGCCATCAGCCGGTTTCAGGTTGTGGAAATCAGCTCCTTCAGGAGGCTCGGTGCCGAAATCGCCATGAGACTTCGCCCATACGTGCTCACGGTTGATGTAGTCACCACCGGTGCCGTAGTCATCATTTTCCTGAGACCTTCCGGTGTAAACCAAAATAACGTTTTCAGGGTTTTCCGGATCAGCATCCGAAGATTTAAAAACGGATTTCGCGGTGAAGTAGGAAAACACCTGGTGATCCTGGATGATGTCGTTCAGGGCACTACGCAGTTCTGCACCTGATTTTCCATCAGTATTGTTGTAGTATCCTGTTTCCTGTGCCTGAACTGCAACCATTAGCAGAATAAGCGAGGCAGTAAAAATTATTTTCTTCATATTTCTGTACTTTTCTTTTTTATTTGAAGTTTTTCAGCTTAACTGAATATTTTATTTTCGAAGGACTTGAACGGCAAATATAATTCAAATGCTTCGGGCGTATTTTAATTTCTCTTTATTATTTTATTGAGTGTTTCCAAAGCTTTTTCCACCGAATCAATTTCATTAATCACCAGTCGTAAACGCCCATTGTTTTCTTTCATATTACAATATCGATGATGAGTTTTTATGAAATCAAGCACACCATCAAAAGCTTTCGACTTAAAATAGTTTGATTCCGTATTCGACATAAAATGTCCGATCATTTTTCCCGATTTCAGCACCAGCTTCTCAAACCCAATCGATTTCGCTTTCCAGCGGATGCGAATAACGTTAATGAGTTGCTTGGTGGCTTCAGGTAACGGCCCAAACCTGTCGAGCAGCACCTGCCTGAAAGTCTCCAGCTCTTCTTCCGTTTCCGCAGAATCCAGATCTTTATACAGAGACAACCTTTCGGAGATATTCGTGACATAATCATCCGGAATCATAATCTCAAAGTCGGTTTCCACCTGGCAGTCTGTAACTGTATCGATCGATTCATCATCGGCATAAAGGTCGGCAAACTCATCAGACTTGAGCTCGTGCATGGCCTCATTCAAAATTTTCTGATACATCTCGTAGCCAATATCTGAGATAAAACCACTCTGCTCCGCGCCAAGAATATTTCCTGCGCCCCTGATATCGAGGTCGCGCATCGCTATCTGGAAACCGCTGCCAAGGGTTGAGAATTTTTCCACTGCCTCCAGCCGTTTCCTGGCCTCGCCCGTTAACGAAGAGAGGGGAGGAGCCAACAGGTAGCAGAAAGCCTTTTTGTTGGCACGGCCCACACGGCCTCTGAGCTGGTGGAGATCGCTCAGTCCGTAATTATGTGCATCGTTGATGATAATGGTATTCACATTCGGAATATCCAGCCCCGACTCTATAATGGTGGTAGCCACCAATACATCGTAAGCTCCTTCAATAAAATCGAGCATAATTTTTTCAAGCTGTTGGCCATCCATTTGTCCGTGACCAATTGCCACCTTCACATCCGGAGCGAATTTTTTGATCATCCCCGCCACATCCATGATGTTTTTCACGCGGTTGTGCACAAAGTACACTTGTCCACCACGCGATATTTCGTATGCAATGGCATCGCGGATCGTTTCTTCGCTGAAAGGCCGCACTTCTGTTTTAATCGGATAGCGGTTGGGCGGTGGCGTGTCGATGGTCGACAAGTCGCGGGCGCCCATCAGCGAGAATTGAAGGGTGCGCGGAATGGGGGTGGCTGTGAGGGTCAGCGTATCAACGTTGGCACGCATCTGCCGGATCTTCTCCTTGGCGGAAACACCAAACTTCTGCTCTTCATCAATGATAAGCAACCCAAGGTCTTTGAAATCAATATCTTTGCTGATAATGCGGTGTGTCCCGACAAGGATATCCACATGACCATCTTTAAGCTTTGAGAGTGTTTCTTTTATGGATTTGCGGCTTTTGAAGCGGTTCACATAATCGATAGTGCACGGAAAATCCTTAAGGCGTTCCCTGAAGGTGTTGTAATGCTGAAGTGCCAAAATAGTTGTAGGGACCAGTATAGCCACTTGTTTACTGTCGTTCACTGCCTTGAAAGCGGCCCGGATGGCCACTTCGGTCTTTCCAAAACCCACATCACCGCACACCAACCGATCCATCGGGTGTTGTTTCTCCATATCGTTCTTGGTGTCCTGGGTGGCTTTTACCTGGTCGGGGGTATCCTCGTAAATAAAGGATGCTTCCAGCTCATGCTGCAGGTAGCTGTCAGGTGAAAAGGCAAAGCCCTTGGTGGCCTTCCGCTTGGCGTAGAGATTTATCAGGTCTTTGGCAATGTCTTTTACCTTCGACTTGGTTTTGTTTTTGATCTTGTTCCACGTGTTGGAACCTAAGCGGTGAACGGCGGGTTGCGTGCCGTCTTTTCCCGAATATTTTGAGATGCGGTGCAACGAGTGGATGCTCACATAAAGCAGGTCGTTGTTGGCGTAAATCAGACGAATCGCCTCCTGCGTCTTGCCGTTATTGTCAATTTTCTCCAGTCCGTCAAACTTCCCGATGCCATGGTCGATATGTGTTACATAATCGCCCGGCTTCAGGTCGTAAAGCTCCTTTAAGGTGATGGATTCCTTGTTCTTGTAGGCATCACGCAAGTGGAAGCGGTGAAAGCGTTCAAAAATCTGGTGGTCAGTGTAGCAGGCAATTTTTAACTCATCATCGATATAACCTTCATGGATGGATTGATTGACAGGATTGAAGGAGGTTTTCTTATCGGACTCCGCCTGCATGTCCTCGAAAATAGTATCAAGGCGCTTGAGCTGCTTGGGATTGTCAGCAAAGATGTAGTTTTGGATCCCTTCAGCCGCATTGTCTTGAAGGTTGCTAATCAGCAGTTCAAAATTCTTGTTAAAGGAGGGTTGTGGCCTCGCATTCCATTGTATCGTCAGGGTGGGCTGGTCAAACATGTTTTTATCCAGCTCTACCAAATGATGCTTGAGCGTATCCTTAACAAAAGCCTGCGCCCCCGAGAATAATTCGGATGGAGACAGATGCTCAACTTCTCCCGAAAGCTTGTCGAAAGCCTTTTGTGCTTTTTCAAATTCTTTTTCCAGCACATCCGCTGCAAAGCGAATATTGTTGAACCACAACACCGCACTATCCGGAAGGTAGTTGATAAATGAAGAACGCACTTCTCTCGATTTGCTGTCCTGAACATTGGGGATAATGGTGAGCTTTTTGAGTTTCTTTACCGATAGCTGGTCGGCCGGATTAAAGGTGCGGATACTCGCCACTTCATCACCGAAAAACTCCAGCCGGTAAGGATTTTCATTCCCAAAAGAAAAGACATCCACAATGCCGCCGCGCAAAGAAAACTGTCCGGGTTCAGTAACAAAATCCACCCGCTCAAATTCGTACTCGATCAGCAAATCGGTGATAAAATCGATGGATAAATCATCGCCCTGCTCCACTTTCAGGGTGTTCTTGGTCAGGAATTTCTTGCTGATTACTTTTTCGCTCAGCGCCTCCGGGTAGGTCACCACCATCAGCTTACGCGCCTGGCTGTTGATGCGCTTCAGCACCTCCGTGCGCGAAAGGACATTAATATTATCGATAGCCTCTTCTTCGTAAGGGCGTTTGTAGGACGTAGGAAAAAAGAGGACCCGCCGTGTTTCGGCCGACTCCTCTTTCTCATCAAAAATATTCTGAAGATCGTTAAAAAAGTACGCCGCCTGCTCTTTGTCCTGCAAAACCATCAGATGGATGCCCTGTCCGTTTTTGAATGCCGCCGCACTCAGATATGAACGTGCCGATCCGAACAGGTTTTCAAGCACAATTCTTTGCGTTTGCTCTTGCTGCAGTGCTTCTGAGAGTTGGTGAACTTTCGGGTGACGACGGTATATTTCAATGATATCTTTTGCCTTCAACTTTTTCCCTTCCTGATAATGCTGTGCAAAAGTATTAATAAATGATGAGTTCAGTATAAAAGCCTTCAAACTGCTGATATTTACCATTTTTACCCCTAACCCCTAAAGGGGAAGTGCTAAAAATCAGCAGTTTGAAAAAGTCCCCTTCAGGGGATTTAGGGGTCAAATGGCTTTTTAAACTGAACTCATTGATTCAACCAACAAGATTTGCGGCTACTGCTTTACAGCGCAATAACGCCTTCGTGCTCGAGCGTCTCCCTGAAATCCTGCGAGTACTCTTCCATGTAATCCTCCACCTTCGTAACCATTTCTTCCGATCCTACGATAAAAGAAGATCGCTGATGGATAGATTGTGGAACGATGTTGAGAATGTCGTGAAATCCATCGGTGGCTTTTCCTCCGGCTTGCTTTGCCAGGAAAGCGATAGGCTGACACTCGTAGAGCAGGCGCAGCTTACCCACCGGATTCTTCAGGTTGCCCGGATACATGTAAATGCCCCCCACCACCATGTTGCGATGGAAATCGGAGACCAGCGAGCCCACATACCTCGACTTGTATGGCCGATCCGTTGAAGGATCGTCTACCTGGCAATACTTTATGTATTTCTTGATGCCTTCAGGGAAATAGATGTAGTTAGCTTCATTAATCGAATAAATACTTCCTTTAACAGGAATCTTTATGTCCGGATGAGAAAGCAGGAATAAGCCTACCGAATTGTCGTAAGTAAAACCGTTGACGCCGTTGCCGGTAGAGTACACCAGCATCGTCGAAGAGCCGTAGAGGATGTATCCGGCGGCCACAATTTCTTTTCCGGGTTGCAGCAGGTCTTTGTCCGACACCGGATCACCCTGGTTGGTCTTCCGGCGGTATATCGAAAAGATGGTCCCCACCGGAATATTCACCTCGATATTCGACGAGCCATCCAGCGGATCCATCGCCACCACGTATTTCCCGATTTTGGAGTTGGGATTATCAAAAACCACCATTTTTTCGTTTTCCTCAGAAGCAATGGCGCACACCTGGCTGCCCATCTGCAAAGCCCTGATAAAATGCTGGTTGGCAAAAACATCCAGCTTCTTTTGGCGCTCGCCCTGTACATTATCGCCACCCTGGTAGCCCATATTTTCGGTCAGGCCGGCCATGTTTATTTCTCGATGTACTATCTTTGCGGCAATGCCAATATCATGCAATAATCGGGTTAATTCACCAGTGGCAAACGGGAAATCATGTTGTTTCTCGTTAATGAATTCAATCAGTGTTTTCATGTGAGTGATTAGATTTAACTTGATTTTGATTGTAGTTGATTGAAAGCAAAAATAATAAAATATTGAGGCGGGACAATAATTGCCTGAAGCATTTAATTGTTAGATAACAATTTATTTTATTGTCTCCTCTGCAACCCAAACCTGGAATCTATGAGAGTGTTTAAGTTTGGAGGGATCTCCATTGCCGATTCAACATCGATAAAAAATACCGTTGAAATTATTCGTCATTACCAACCCGAAATAGTGGTGGTCTCGGCCATGGGTAAAATGACCAATGCCTTCGAGTCGCTTGTCGAATCGCACGTCAGGCAGCTCGATGCGAAGCACGAGAAATACCAGGCCATACGGCAGTTTCATCTACATGCGGCGCAAGAGCTTTTCGGAGAAAACAAAACCGCGATGTCGGAGGTAGAGGCTCTGCTCGATGAATTGAAGGCGAAGCTCGGGAAGCCGGCCTTTGTCAACTACCAAAAGACGTACGATCAGATTGTGCCCTATGGCGAGCTGCTTTCCTCCACCATTCTCTCGCTTTACCTTGCCGTGACAGGGGTTGAAAACCGGTGGCTCGACGCCCGGAAATGGCTGGTTACGGATAACCATTACCAGGAAGCACGGGTGGATGATGAGCGCTCGGGCAAACTGCTGGAGGAAATGACCGACCGATCAAAGCTCAACCTTACCCAAGGGTTCATTGGCGGATGTGACGAAGGGTTTTCCACCACACTCGGACGCGAAGGGTCCGACTATACCGCCGCCCTGATAGCCGCCTACCTCAAGGCCGGGAGCGTTACCGTGTGGAAGGATGTACCCGGACTGCTCAATGCCGATCCGAATATTTTTGAAGATACGGTCATGCTGTCGCATATCTCTTATAACGAAGCCGTAGAGCTGGCCTTTTATGGGGCGAAAGTGATTCACCCCAAAACCATCAAGCCATTGCAAAACGCCAATATCCCTCTCTACGTGCGCTCATTCAACAACATGAAGGCGGCCGGCACGGTTATCGACAATGAAACCACCTGGGATGAAGAGATTACTTCCTTTATCCTGAAAAAGAACCAGATTCTGCTGTCGCTGCGCACCAAAGACTTTTCCTTTATGGCCGAAGATCATCTGCACTATCTCTATGGGCAGTTCAGCAGCCACGGGCTCAAAGCCAACCTGATGCAAAATTCCGCCATTACCCTGTCGGTATGTTTCGACGAAAACCTCGATGCCCTGGGGACCTTGCTCGGCAAGCTGGCCCGCAATTATGAGATCAGGTACAACAAGGGCCTCGACCTCATAACACTACGCCACTACAACGATACAGCCATCCGAAAAGTCACCGCCGGCCGCAACATCCTCCTCAACCAACGCAGCCGCGTCACCGCGCAGATTGTAATGAGGTAGATGTTTATATTGAGACGAAATATCAACCCCAAGGACTGCCTTGGGCTGGAGTTAGTCGCGCTTTCAGCGCGGAATTAAAAGAGCAGATATCGTCCTGAACGAACACCATGAGCATAGCACCCACTTTCAAGTGGGTGGCTTTAAACAGGCATCACCTAATTTTACAGTGCGCTTTAGCGTACTTCCATCAAGGGGCTTTTACACTAGCCTGTATACAAATTTCCGAAAAGGAGGGTTTCGTCCTGAAAAGACAATCCATTCCAGCTCAATGGCAACGCCCTGGGATAATGTAAATATATCAGAGGAACAAGCACCCTGCAAGGGCAGCTAAAAGCCAGATGTAAAAAGATATGCCCCAAAAATGAAAAAAGCCCGGAATATTCGTCCGGGCTTTTAACTTATTTGATGTCATTTATCTCACTTACACTTTCGGATACACCTTCTTCATTTCCGGGAGGAATTCCTTAAATCGTAATCTTCTGACTACCATGGTGAGGAAATCATGATAGGCTTCCGTAAAGCTGAAGTTCTCCTCGTTGTAGTAGTCCATTTGCAGGGGCTGGTTGCCGACGTTTCCCATGTCAATGGCTTTGGTGTTGAACTCTTCGAGCTCGATGTAAGGCACCACACTGCTCATTACCGGCATTTTTCCGTAATCTTCCCTGAGCAGCAGATCCACCACCTTATCGGCGAGCGTGAGGGTGAGCTTGCGGTCGTATTTCCGGCAGGTGCCTGAGCGCGGGAAGTATCCTGAAATCTGCGCCCGCGCATCGATACCCAGGTTGCGGCTGATCTCGGAAGCAATTTTCCCGCTGATGCCTCCAAAGCGCGGATGGCCGTATTCATCCACTTCGGCACTGGCATACACCACATCCACCATCTGCTTTTCGTCGTCATACCAACGCACGCCTTCCGAAACCGGAATAATGAGGCTCTTAGTGGGAGAGTCCTTATATGCTTTTTCAATCACGTCAAAGAAATGTTCTTTGCGGGTTTTGGTCATTTCAATCTCCGGAATGAGGGCAATATCCGAGCCTCCAAAAATGGCGCTGCCCGTCAGCCACCCCGCATCGCGACCCATCACCTCCATCACAAAGATGCGGTTGTGCGACTCGGCCGTGGTGCGCAGCCTGCCGGTAAATTCGGCCACGGCCTTGGCTCCGGACGGGAAGCCCGGACACATCACCGCCTCAATGTCTTTTCCGTTGTAATGGTGGATGGTTTTGGTACGCAGGTCGTTGTCAATGGTTTTCGGAAAACCAATCACCGGAATGCCTTCAGTTTCGTAGAGGCGCTTGGCCGCCCCGTTGGTATCGTCGCCGCCAATGGTCACCAAAACGTCAATCTTGTAGCGTTCCAGGTTTTTCAGCACCTGCGGCACTC
>JASMTJ010000343.1:0-11179 GCA_041694335.1 Bacteroidales bacterium | reverse complement strand
GAAGAATGGGGAACAGCCGTTAACGTTCAGGCCATGGTATTTGGTAACATGGGCGAAGGCTCTGCCACAGGTGTTGCCTTTACACGCGACGCAGCTACGGGCGAAGATATTTTCAATGGTGAGTACCTGATCGATGCCCAGGGTGAAGATGTTGTTGCAGGTGTTCGTACACCACAACAAATCACGCTCGAAGGCTCTAAGAGATGGGCTGAGCTTGCAGGCGTCAGTGAAGAAGAGCGCGCAAAAGACTTCCCTTCCCTCGAAGAGGTAATGCCGGAAATTTACAAAGAGCTCGATACTATTCAGCAGAAGCTCGAAGATCACTACCGCGATATGCAGGACCTCGAGTTCACCATCCAGGAAGGAAACCTTTGGTTACTCCAGACGCGTAACGGAAAACGTACAGGTGCTGCCATGGTACAAATTGCTATGGACATGCTTCGCGACAAGCAGATTACTGAAGAAGAAGCTGTACTGAGAGTAGAACCAAACCGCCTGGACGAGCTCTTGCACCCTGTTTTTATCGATGAAGAACTCCAAAAAACAGAAACTATCGCTAAAGGACTTCCTGCTTCTCCGGGAGCAGCCACCGGTCAGCTGGTTTTCTTTGCTGATGAGGCAGACAAATACGATAACACCATCCTTGCACGTATCGAGACTTCTCCTGAAGACCTCGAAGGCATGAACGTGGCACGTGGTATCCTTACCGCCCGCGGTGGTATGACATCTCACGCTGCTGTTGTGGCTCGTGGTATGGGTAAATGCTGTGTTTCCGGTGCCGGCGCCGTTTCTATCAACTACAGAGAAAGAACCATGACCATCGACGGCATGAAGTTCAACGAAGGCGACTGGATTTCACTCAACGGTTCTACCGGTGAAGTATACAAAGACAAAGTAAAAACCAGGGATCCTGAATTGAGTGGTGACTTTGGTAAACTGATGGAAATGGCCGACAAATTTGCCACTACATTGGTTCGCACGAATGCTGACACGCCGAAAGACTCGTTGAAAGCACGCGACTTTGGTGCACAAGGTATCGGACTGTGCCGTACAGAGCACATGTTCTTTGCCGAAGACAAGATTAAGGCCATGCGCGAAATGATCCTTTCAAGAAATGAAGAAGGCCGCCGCAATGCCCTTGACAAACTGCTTCCGCTGCAGCGCGAAGACTTTGAAGGTATCTTCGAGGCTATGAAGGATCTGCCGGTGACTGTTCGCCTGCTCGACCCGCCATTGCACGAGTTCGTTCCGCACGAAGAAAAGCAACAGAAAGAGCTTGCTGCTGACATGGGCTACACTTTCGAAGAAATCAAGGCTAAGATTGACTCACTGCACGAGTTTAACCCAATGCTGGGTCACCGTGGTTGTCGTTTGGGTAACACTTATCCTGAGATTACTGAAATGCAGACCCGCGCTATCATCGAGGCTGCCCTGAACCTGAAAGAAAAAGGCATCAAAACTTTTCCTGAGATTATGATTCCTTTAACAGGAACATTGGCCGAGATGAAGATGCAGGAAGACATCGTAAGAAAGACGGTTGATGAAGTGTTTGCTGAGCGTAACAACAAAATCGACTACCTCGTAGGTACGATGATTGAAACACCACGCGCAGCCCTCGTTGCAGACGAGATTGCAAAGTCGGCAGAGTTTTTCTCCTTCGGAACCAACGACCTGACGCAGATGACCTTTGGTTACTCGCGCGACGATGCAGGTAAATTCCTGCCTGTTTACCTCGACAAAGGACTGCTGAAAGACGATCCGTTCCAGGTGCTCGACCAGGAAGGTGTTGGCCAGCTTGTTGAGATGGGAACCAAAAAAGGACGCCAAACCAACGAGAAACTTAAAGTGGGTATCTGTGGTGAGCACGGTGGCGAGCCCAGCTCTGTAGAATTCTGCCACAATGTGGGCATGAACTACGTAAGCTGTTCTCCGTTCCGCGTACCTGTTGCACGCCTTGCTGCAGCACACGCCGCACTGAAAGAGAAGAAGTAAGAAATACTTTTTTCATATATCAAAAAGCCATCCTTTACGGGATGGCTTTTTTTTGTGGCTGTGAACAAGGAATCATTAAATTAGCCCGACTCAAAAAGGAGATTATGGAGTTAGAACAAATTCATTTTGCAGATAAAGCCTCCTTTCGTCATTGGCTGGAAAATCATCATAAAACCAACCGGGGCATCTGGATGATGTTTTATAAAAAACACACCGGTCAACAAAACATCAGCTACGAAGAAGCGATGGAAGAGGCTATTTGCTTTGGATGGATCGACAGCATCATTAAAAAACTGGATGCAGATCGCTATCTGCGGAAATTTACCCCGCGCAAAGACTTTGAAAACTGGTCGGAGCTCAACCAAAAACGCGCCGACAAATTGTTCCGGCAAGGAAAGCTTCATCCTTCAGGATTGGAAACGTTAAAGTCATTTATCAAAAACGGAGAATTGAGTTAGCCAGAAAAACAAGCTGAGCTCAAAGAATTTCCGGAAGATATCCTTTCGGCCTTTCGCAAACATGAGCCTGCCTTGCACAACTTTGAAAAACTGGCCCCCACCTACCAGAAACATTTTATCCTGTGGATATCGGATGCCAAAAGAGAAGCCACCCGAAAGAAAAGAATCAGCGAAGCCGTCGAGCTGCTAAAGAAGAATCAGAAGTTAGGAATGAAATAAAAACCCGGGATTTCACGGTCAACCATAGAATTTAGGCCTAAATTTCACGGTTAACCGTGAAAATTCGTACTTTACTCTTCCTCCCCACCTTTGCCGGCGAGTTGTTTTTTCAACTCGAGGTTTTCTTCCATCAGGCTGTCGATGGTTTCCTTTTGTTTTTTACGTTGATCGGCCATCTTTTGCAGGCGTTGTTCCATCTCTTCCACCTGCTGCTTGTAATCAGCAATAAACTCTTTGAGCTCAGAATTCTGCCTGCTCACTTCCCTCAAATCAGTTTTGAGCTTATCGAAAGTAGAAGTATTCTGATCGCGCTCCTGCTCCACTTCGCGTGTTGCCGTCGACAGCTTTTGGTTTTCCTTTACCAGGCGGGCCACATCCTTAATGAGTCTTGATGATATATCTTGTGCTCTGCTCATAATTGCTACTTAATGATTTTCAACCTCATACCTACTTTTACCTGCGAGGGATCTTCTATATTGTTGTCCTTCATAATCTTCCGGTATTTGTTGCCGTCGCCATACTGCTTCTTTGCGATAGAGTAAAGCGTTTCTCCGGCTTTTACACGGTAGTAATTTATTTCAGGATCCTCAGAGGCATCATCATCGGGTTGTTGTCCGGAAACTTTCTCTGTGGTCCTGCGGGTGTCTTTAATCCGCGACATATCGATTGGATCTTCCTCATCGGCCGAAGGAATAACTCTCTGGTAACCGCTCCCCGCAGTGTCGGCAAGGCTTCCATTACCTTGCTGCATATTAAAAATCTGCTGACGCAACTCGCTATTCTGCTTTTTCAGCTCAATAATCTCATTGTTCTTAGCCTGTATCTCCATGCGGGTATAACGGCTTGAGAATCCTTCAGAAAACAAAAACATGTATCCCAGAAAAACCACCAGCAATACCACCAGGAAGGCAAAAGAAAAAATAATGTTCCTCTTCAGCCTGATATCCTCATTCAGCTTTCTGATGTTCTTAAACATCGTCAGGTCTGCCTGGCAATTCGGACAGACTCTTGATGCTTCTGGAATTCCTTTATGATTACACACCGGACAATCCATGGCTACTTTTTTTATTATGCAAATTACATTAATATCTGATAAGATGCAAATCCACTTATCACTTATACTACGCAGAATAGCTGGAAATGTTGCTTGGATTCAGTAATAAGTGTTCTAAATCCCGGGCCTTAATTATACGCATCCGGTTAGTGAAAAAAACAGAAATAGCATACTTTTGCCGGATCAGCTATTAAATCAGCATGAAAAAGATACTATTACTTATTTCCATAGTTACGGCCTTCAGCTATTTGAGCGCCCAGGAAGATGGTGAGGTTTACGGAAAAATATTCAGTAATTTCCATCATTCAATAGCAGGCGAAACCGATCGTGCTTTCGAAATCAGAAGAGCTTATTTAGGGTATGATCATATTATAAACAGTAATTTTTCGGGGCATATTAAGCTTGACATCGGAAGCCCCGATGACCAATCGGTATATGCTCTGCTCAAGCGGTATGCCTATTTTAAAAACGCATTTTTAAAGTATCAAAAAAACCGGTTAACCATTAATTTCGGACTCGTGGATAATTTTCAGTTCAAGATGCAGGAAAAGTTCTGGGGCCATCGCTACATCTATCGCTCTTTTATGGATGAGCACGATTTTGGTTCATCGGCCGATATCGGGGTAACCGCAAAATATGAGTTTTCTGAAAAGCTCAGTGCTGAATTCGGGATTCTGAACGGCGAAGGCTACAACAGCCTTCAGTCTGACAACCGTTTTTTAACCGAAGGAGCAGTCACATACACCGTCAATAGCTACCTCACATTAAGAGGGTTTTACAGCATCTCAACAAAAACCATTACCACCCACACCTATGCTTTTTTTCTGGGGGTAAATCCTGTTAAAGATTTTCAGTTAGGCGGTGAACTGAACTTCATTGACAATATGAATGACAGCCAGCACCGTGATGCCATGGGATACTCAGTATATGGGATTTATGATTTCGACGAGCAATGGCAAATTTTCGGCCGCTTCGACAAGCTAAAAAGCAATAAGCTCAGTGGAGAGGAAAACCCGTGGAATATTTTTAATGACGGAAGTGCCGTAATTGCGGGAATCCAATACAAGCCAGTTCCTGAAATTGCCATGAGTGTGAACTACCAGGATTGGGTGCCGTGGGCAGCGAACCTGGAAACAGAATCGTTGATATTTTTGAACATGCTTTACAAGTTATGAAAATCCAAGCCATCATATTTTACAGCTTTGTGCTGATCTTCTTCGCTTCTTGCAGAAAGAGCGATTACATCGTCAATGACACCATTGCCTTGTCAGATGATGGTTCAGGCACCGGAACAGTGACCTGGAAAAGCAACCATGAATATATTCTTGACGGGCTTGTGTTTGTAAATGACGGCCAAACGCTTGTAATTGAACCGGGCACAGTCATCAAAGCCCGCACCGGGCAGGGAGCAAACGCCAGTGCACTCATCGTTGCTCGTGGAGGTAAAATAATTGCTGAAGGCACAGAACAGGCACCAATAATCTTTACTGTGGAAGGCGATGACCTGGAAGGTTCGGTTCCGGCTCAAACACGTGGCCTATGGGGCGGGGTCATCATTCTGGGAAATGCTCCGGTGGCCTCAGAGTCGGGCGAGGCGTTTATCGAAGGGATTCCTTTAACCGAACCCCGGGGTATTTATGGCGGCTACGATCCCAATGACAATTCCGGAAAGCTTAAATATGTATCTATCCGCCACAGCGGAACCAACCTGGGCGAAGGCAATGAGATCAATGGCCTCACCCTGGGAGGTGTAGGTAGCGGAACCGATATTTCTTTTGTTGAGGTAATATCCAATGCCGATGATGGGTTTGAGTTTTTTGGAGGCACCGTCAATGTGCATCACCTGATAGCCTCGTACTGCGACGACGATGCCTTTGATTTTGATATGGGCTATTCGGGAAGAGCACAGTATCTGTATGCCATTCAGAGCTCCTTTAAGGGCGACAACCTTTGTGAGCATGACGGGTTGAACCAGAACAGCCAGCCCATCATTGCCAATGCTACCATGATAGGCAGAGGCACTTCAGGCGACGAGGCTTTGATATCTTTTCGCACACAAAGTGCTGCAAACTATTATAATTCCATCTTTATCAACCAGTCAAACGGAATCCTGGCCGACAACAGCGACATCGTCCGGTCCTCAACAAAACAGTGGCTCAATGATAATATCCGTATAGAATCGAATGTATTTTACCAGGTAGGTGATACTGAAAGCCTTGTAAAATTGATGGTAAGACCTGACGAAGCAAATGAAGCCGTACTTACACAAAGGGTAATCGATGACAACATTTTTAAGAATCCGGAAATAGAACTGGTCAATAATATATACGATCCCATTCCTGCTGAGACTATTCATTCAAATACCATTGTGATTACGGATCCGGAGTTAGAAAATGCATCCTACAGAGGTGCTTTTTACATTACAGATTGGACCCAAAACTGGAGTCTTACTTCGGAAACAAGTATTGAGTAAACAGTACCTTATCAAAGACAGCTGGTGTTGAATTCGACAAGAAGTTGTGGTTAGTCCACGATGAGCCTCAGCTAAACAAATTATTTTTCTGGAACTAATAAAATTGTGGTTGGCCTTTCGAAAAGGTCCTTTTGTCTTAGAACCTCTTGTTTGTTTTCCACACTTTCAAGCTCATCCAGCTTACGCTTCACGGTAATGACCACCGCATCCTCGTCTTGTAAAAAATCCTGAACCTCTTTTGCGGTTTTCAATTCGGGAATCTTTTTTTGAAGATAAAACGAAAAAGCAGGATTAAACTTTCCGTAGTATGCAACACTCTTCTCTTTCAGGTCGATTTCGCTGAATGCCATGGATACGGGGTTTTGTTTGTCAATAACCGGAAACAGGGCAAAGAAGAAGATAAAAGCTGTTACGATCCAGGTTCCGGTCAATACCCTGATGGCCGGAAAAAAGCGCTTTTTGTACTGCAGGATGAGGGCTATTGCTCCTCCCGCTGGCAGCGTTGCAAATCCCCAGGCCAGGTGTGTGATGTGCTCCAGACTGGGCTCAATCATCAAAGCAACATAGGCCAGTACAGGAACAAGAATGGCCACCACTAGATGAATCACGAAAGGATATTTTGCCGAATGATTGGCCTGCTTTAATAGATAGTACATGGTAACAACAGCCAAAAAAGGATAAGCCGGCATGGCATAATTCGGCAGTTTGGTTCCTGAAACCATAAAGAATCCGATAATAATTACAGCAATAATAAATGAGTACGTAGCAAAATCGTCATTGCGAAAAACTTTGCTGTTGCGGAACAATGCCTGAATCATAAACACCGAAAAGGGCAGCATCCCGAAAAGGACAAAAGCAGGAATTATAAGAAACAGCCCGCCGTGCCCTTCTTTTGCATCAGCAAAACGATTGATGTTGTGCTCAAGGAAAAAGCCTCTGAGCCACTCCCCATCGGTGGCCTGTCCTACGAAGTAATACCAGGGCGCAGCTATCAGCAGAACCAGCAGGGCTCCAAAAACAGGTTTGTAGCTTTTGATAAGGGTCCACTGCTGCCCCCTTCGTAACAATAAAAAGATCAGAAACACCAATCCCGGCAAGGCAATAGCAACCGGACCTTTAGCCAGCGTTCCGAGCCCCACTGCAAGGTAAAGAAGCCACCAGGAAGTTCGGGAATGTGTTTTATAAAAATCATAGAAAGCCATAAAGGCAAGCGTCATAAAGAAAATGAGATACGGATCAGGCACCGCCAAATGAAACTCAAGGGCAAAATGCAACGAGGCAAGCAGAGCGATAACAGACCATACGGCCGTGTTATAACCCAAAAATTTCCGTGTGTAGAAAAAGGTGATCAATACTGTGAGCACCCCAAAAATAACAGAAAAAAATCGTGCTCCGAATGGGTTTACGCCGAAAGCAGCATATCCGGCCTTCATAAAAAAGTAATGCAGCGGGGGCTTATCGGTACGCAACTCATAGTTGAAGGTAGGAACCACCCACTCCCCTTTTTCAAACATTTCCCTGGCACATCCGCTGTTTTTCGCTTCGTCAAGAATGTATATACTACTTCCCCATATATTAGCGCCAAAGATAAGCAAGGCAAAAAGTATTATCGCCGGATAAATGTGTTTCGGTTGAATCTCTCTGTCAAACATCCCTTGTAAATTTAAGTTAAGTTGTGCCGTCAAAGATTAAAATCTCTCTGCAATAAGCCCATTTAAAATTTCACTGTAACTTTGCAACAAAACTACGTATTATTTTTTGACGAAATAGCTAAAAGCTTCACGTCTCCATAATGTTATCAGTATGAACAAATCGCTTTCAGTAGTCATTTCAGTGTTTAATGAAGAAGACAACGTAAAACCTCTTGCTGAGCAGCTTCTTAAAAGCCTGAAGGGTTATGAGTTCGAGATTATTTTTGTGGATGATGGGTCTAAAGACCAAACCATCCCAAATATAAAATCCTTAAACGAACCGCACGTGCACCTGATTGAACTCCAGAAAAACTACGGGCAAAGCTCGGCCCTGGCAGCGGGCATCGACTACGCTCATGGCGAATATATTGTTACGATGGATGGCGACCTGCAAAACGATCCGGCTGATATTCCGATGATGGTGGAGAAGCTGATTGCCGAAAACTGGGATGTGATTGCCGGCATCAGAAAAAACCGTCAAGATAACTTTGTCAGGAAAATCCCTTCAAAAATTGCCAACTGGATTATCCGCAGCAGCACGGACGTAGCCATCCGCGATAATGGCTGTGCCTTAAAAGTTTTCAGAAAAAAAATCGCCAAGGAAATTGGTCTTTACGGCGAGCTTCACCGCTTTATTGCCGTGCTGGCTGCGCTCGACGGAGCGCGTATCACGCAAGTGGAAGTGAATCATCATCCGCGCATCTACGGACAATCAAAATACGGACTGAAAAGAACTTTTAAGGTTATCAGCGATCTGATGCTGATGATCTTTTTCAGGAAATACATGCAAAAGCCCATGCACCTTTTTGGCCCATTAGGAATTTTCACACTGATAGCCGGAGGCCTTATCAACCTCTATATACTGGCGCTGAAAATTGCCGGTCAGGATATCTGGGGGAAACCGCTGCTGATACTTGGTGTTTTGCTGCTGTTAGGAGGAATCCAGCTTATTACGGTGGGAATCATGGCTGAATTCCTGATGCGAACCTACTACGAATCTCAACGAAAGAAACCCTACAAAGTAAGGCATGTCACAACTTTTGAAGAATAAGACACTGGGTGTTGTTCTTAAAATCGTGGTGGCCCTCGCCGCCCTCATCTGGGTATTTACCCAGATTAATTTTGATGAGGTTATCAAAGTACTGTCAAATGCTAATTTCCTTTTACTTGCCATCGCTTTCGTTTTATTCGTTTTGTCCAAAGTAACATCCTCTTTCAGGTTAAATGTGTTTTTCAGAAATCACCACATATATATTTCCGAAAAAGAAAACCTTAAGCTCTACTGGCTGGGCATGTTCTACAACATTTTCCTTCCCGGCGGAATAAGCGGTGATGGGTATAAAATCTACCTGCTCAAGAAAAAACTACAGCGAAACCTCAAGGATCTTTTCACCGCCGTATTCATCGACAGGCTGAGCGGTGTAGTTGCCCTGGCCTCCTTTGCGGGAATTCTACTGGCCTTCTCATTGCAACAGGATCCTTTACTAAAACATTCCTGGGTTTTCGCCCTCCTGGTTCCGGCAGGTTTCTTCATGTTTTTCAGGCTTTTCTTCAAACGATACCAAACCATATACCTCCCGGTAACGCTGTATTCTTTTCTCGTACAAGGCTTGCAGGTAGCGGCTGTTTTTTTTATCATGAAAAGCTTTGGAATTTCAGAAGCCCAGACCTCCTACATTTTTGTGTTTTTGATTTCTTCCATCGTTGCCATTATCCCGATATCAATTGGCGGAGCAGGAACAAGAGAGCTGGCGTTTTATTACGGGGCACAGTACCTCTCCTTGTCACCCGAAATAAGCATCGCCATCAGCCTGACCTTTTACCTCATTACACTCATCACCTCCCTTGCGGGGATTATTTTTAGCTTTAAAAGCCCTGATATTGACGGGGAGTTCTGATAAACAAGTTAAAAATTGAATAATGATGCTATTTTTTTTGGATATACGGCATTCTGGCTTACTTTTACATGACACAAACTACGAAGGCTTCGATTTTATGCAATTCAGAACAGGCTCATCAGGGAAAACAGCATTTATATCAGCAGTAATATCCTTTATGCTACTGATGAATAGTTCTGTAATCTGCGCCCAGGATCATATGAAATCCGACTCTTTGATTACCGCATGGGAAACCACATACCAAGACAGCTCAGCTTCTGTTCAGTCAAGATTGCTCATCCAAATTGGAAGAGCGTTGCGTTTTCAGTATCCTGACTCGGCGATGAGCTATTATTCAAAAGCTCTCGAAATTGCTGAGGCAAGCAATGAAATCACAAATGTTGCGCGAGCCACTAATGCCGCCGGCGGAATCCATTACGTAAAAGGAGAATATGACTTTGCCATGGAGAGTTACACAAAAGCTCTGAATATTTGGGATTCTTTGGGCCACAAAAGAGGGGTTGCTGTGGGGCTGAACAATATTGCCCTTATCCAGGGAATGCAGGAGCATTATGATGAAGCGATAGAAAACCACATGAAATCCCTGGAAATGTGCAGAGAATCCGGCGATTCCCTGATGATAGGAATAAACCTGCTAAATCTTGGGATTAATTATCATGCCAAAGGCGAGCAGAATTTGGCCCTTGAGTACTTTGACGAAGCCATCGAAATTAAAAACCAAATCAAGTCGAACCGGGGCATTAACCAGGTAAATAACCTTAAGGGCAAAGCTTTTTTGAAGAAGAAGGAATATGCGAAAGCTAAAGAAATGTTTAACAGCATTTTGTTGTCTGACGAAGAAATCAATAATTGGGAGCTGGTATACGCACATGCCGGAATGGCTGAATTATTCCTGGAAACTGGCGAAAACAAGAAAAGTATCGATCATGCCCTGAAAGCTTTCGCCCTGGCTAAAGAGTTGGGAGCGAAATGGGACCTGCAGGAAATAACCAGAACACTGGCGAAAAACTATGCAGCAAGCAAACAATGGGAAAAAGCATATCATTATCATACCTTATTTAAGGAATACAGCGACAGTTTATTCAATGACCGAAAGGAAAATCAAATCAACTACCAAAGGTTGAAACGAGAGGAAGTGGTGAATAAAAACCTTGCAAAGGATAATGAGCTCAAACAATTACAGTTAACCAAGAAGCAACATCAAATGTGGGCTTTTATTGGAGCTATTCTTGCTCTGATAGTGGTTGCTATTGTTCTTTTCAGAAATGTACAACTTAAAACACAGCTTAACCGTAAATTAAGAAAGAAGAATCAGGAGATTGAAAGGAAAAACAAGCAGCTCAGCGATCTGAATACTACCAAGGATATCCTCTTCAGAGTGATGGCTCATGATC
>JASMTJ010000342.1:0-9455 GCA_041694335.1 Bacteroidales bacterium | reverse complement strand
CATGGCTTTGCAGCACCACCATGCGCTTACTCTGGCTATCAGCCGAAGCCGCTTTACGGATTACCAGGTTGCCGGTCTTGTCCTGTTCATATTCCAGGTTGTAGCTTTTGGCAAAGTCGATAAGGTATTGCAGGATTTTTTCCTCGTTTTTCGATTGACGGGGAACTTTCGTGATCTCAAGAAAATAATGCCACACACGTGACGGGTTCAGTTTTGCTATTTCTTCTCGCATAAGATTCTTTTTTTTGAAGTGATGCACAAAAATAGGCTTTTCAGCAGGAATGAGCAACGAAAGGGCGGAAAGGAAAATGATTGTGATGTTATTTTGTTTGTCCGTAACCTAAAGAAAAGATGAAGTCTTAACATAAAAAACATCAAAACCCGAATGACAAATAATCTGCCACTCTCAGTCATTAAAAATCAAAATCTTTGAAATCAATGATACAAGTGGTGCGGCTTTCTTGTGATAATTAATGGAAATGAGTTCTATATGAACCAGCCGGGCATCTATGTGGAGTGAAAACATCTCATCAGGTAAAGAACCAAGACAATCTTGTAAAATCATACCTTATAGGGTGTAAAAAAAACCGGAAGACTCCTTTCTTAGGATGACTTCCGGCAGGTATCCTTTTACTGAAACATCAATTATTTCAACCACTCTTTGGGCATCCATGAACGTATAAGCGATTTATTTTCGGCATACCATTCTTTAGCGGCTTGCTCATCGTTTTTAGCTTCATCGAAGGTGATCATCAAGTCGTATAACACCTGTTCTTCGAAGTAAAAGTTATCCAGAAATTCCTTGAAACCTGGCTGTTCCTTTGTAAAGCCTTTCCTTGTCAGGATATACGACTTTTCTTTAGGATAGACGCTTTTCGGGTCTTCCAAATACTTCAGGTCATACTTCGCCCACTTGTAGTGTGGCTTCCATCCGGTAATAATAATCCAATCCTTGTTATTGACGGCCTTTTGCAAGCTCGCCATCATGGCCGGACCGCTCGACGTAATTTGCTTGTAGTCGAGGTTATAGGTTTCAATAGCCTGTTCAGTATCTTTATGAATACCTGCTCCACTTCCGATACCAATAATTTTGCCGTCAAACTTATCTTTATTGTTATTAAGCTCCTCAATGGAACTGATATCCACGTAAGTGGGGACCACCAACCCTGTGGAGGCATAGTCGAAAGAAATGCCGGCCTTATCCAGCTTGTCGCCATACTTTTCCCAGTAAGCGGCATGTGTCTGAGGTAACCACGATTCCAGGAAAACATCCCCGTCACCGCGAGCCAATGAAGCATAGATTAATCCGGGTTCAATCAAAGTGGCTTCCACTTCAAAACCAACATCTTCAAGCGCGAGTTCAGTAACTTTGGTCATCGCAATGGTTTCTGCCCAGTTACCATAAAAGAAAGTCACTTTTTTAGTTTGCTCACTATCTTTTTCTTTGGAGCCGCTTTTGCATGCTGTTGCGACTAATGCAATTAATGAAATAAGAAGAATTTTAGAGAATTTTCTTGCAAATAACATATCTTGATTTTTTGATTTATTGCAAAGGTACATGCAGAACGAGTTAAATCAAAATTGACAGTATTAATGGTTATTAGTAAATCAAAATACCTTTATCCTCTTTGTTGATGTTGTTTTTCTTGAGACGATTTGTTTTGGAGGATTTATTCTCATTAGCAAATGAAAACAAATTGGTCTTAATTTCCGATATTTGAGCCAAACAATTGAGGTTTGAAAGAATACAACTACACAAAAGTCAGCAAAGCTACGGAGGTTCTTTTTAAAAAAATGGGTTGCTCTTCTGATGATGCCCGCAACATTTCAGAGATCCTGCTTCGCGCCGATTTACGGGGGATTAAAACTCATGGTTTAGTGAGGCTGCCTGAGTATTACCGTTTGGTCAGGCTCGGAAAAATTATTCCTGATGCTTCTCCCGAAGTAGTTCACTCTTCTCCTTCCACAGCGGTGCTGGATGCCGGAAAAGGGTTTGGAATGGTAGCCGGTATCAAAGCGATGGAGTTGGCCATCGAAAAGGCTGAGGTGGCCGGGACCGGTTGGGTGGGAGTGAGGAACTCCAATCACTTTGGAATTGCCGGAGCCTATGCGCTTATGGCAGCGCAAAAGGATATGATTGGCATCACGATGACCAATGCGAATCCATTGGTAGCACCTACCTTTTCACGAAAGCCCTTGCTGGGAACTAACCCGATGGCTTATGCCGTGCCTGCCGGAGAATACCCTCCATTTTTAGCTGATTTCGCCACAGCACCGGTTTCACGAGGGAAATTAGATGCATGGACGCTTTTAGGGCAGCTTTCTCCTGAAGGGCTTTTACAGGATGAACAAGGGCAGCCTACGGTCGAAGCAAATACCCTGACCCGCAAAGGAAGTATCCGAACCCTTGGCGGTGAAGTGGAGACCGGAGGGCACAAAGGTTTTTGCCTGAGTGCGGTGGTGGATATTTTCTCTGCTGTGTTGTCGGGAGCTAATTTCGGACCTACAGTTATTCCAACTTTAGGGTATCTTGCCGGCGATAATCAATCGGACGAAGATAAGGGGATTGGACACTTTTTCGGGGCGATGCGCGTAGATGCTTTCCAGAAAAAAGAGGCTTTCCTGACGCAAATGGATCGCTGGATTGAGGAGTTCAGAAAGGCAGCGCCTGTTGCAGGAAAGGAACGGATTGTCATTCCCGGAGATCCCGAAAGGGAACTAGAAGAAAAGCATCTCGAAAACAACACCATTCCCCTGATGGGTGACGTAGTGGAGAAAGTAAGCGAAACGGCACAGGAGCTGGGAACAGACTTCCTAACGGATTAGCAACGCATTTTAGAAAACTATTTCTTTCGGTTTACGTCATAATCAGAATAATTGATGATAACTTTTCCTCGTGTCTGCCCTTCCTCAAGTTCTTTGCCTATGGCTTCCAAATCCCCCGTAAGGGAGACAGGGAGCTTCTGGTTTTTGATATCGAACTCTATTTCCAGCTTGTCAGGAAGATCGTAAGGGTGATTAGCGTAATAGAAGTCAACCGTATTATTGCCGGATGACTTGGTAAAAGAGATGACACGGTAAAGCATTTTTGAATCCGGGGTGATATACATCCGGGCCAAGACAATATCAGTGCTATCCGAATTAGGGATGACCTTTATCACCTGCGTGTTTTTGCCGCGGATTTCTTTTTCTCCGGCGGCAATGGCAGTGTAATCGCTTTGCAAAAGCTCCAGATATTCCATTTCCATGCCCTTACGGGGAAGAAGGGCAAACCCTCCGGCGCTGAACTTAAACTGGTCGGGCTGCTCAAAAAAGACTACACCCTTGCGTTCTTTGATATTGATAAAATCCACATCCACCTTGATGGAAATTTTGGCTTTGTAATCATGAACCTTTAGCGCTTTCTCTCTGAATGCGTTTAAAATAGAATCGGGGTTTTCTGAGGATATCCCCGAAAGGGTAAAAAGGCCAAAAACAAAAACTAATAGAGTGCGAAATATATTTGGTATCATTTGTCTCGATTTTTCTTGAATTTATTTTATTCACTGATTTTTCGCTGCAAAAAGCAACGCTAACTTAAAATGTCTTTTTTCCTGAAATAGAAGAAAGTAATTCCTAAAAACACCACGATGTATATCACTTCAACCGCAATGGCTAAAGAAAGTTTTGAGGTGTTTATCGTCTCTTCGAAAAACATTTGCCAGCCCGTAAGGTAGTAGGTGAAAAGATACGGGTTGATTGGCTTCATCAAAGAAAACCCTACCGTACTGATGATGGTGATTCCGATGATGATGGAAACCGTTCCGATAATGGGCCCGACGCTGTTGGATGCAAAGGCCGACAGCATAAACGAAAGCGCTGCTACGGCCGTCATAGTGAGGATGCCAAAAGCATAAGCACTTAAAAACCGCCACATCACATCATCGGCGCTAAAGATATTTATCGTTCCTTTAAGCACGATTAAGTCGCCCGACCCAAAAATGAGGAACCCCAGTCCGATGCTAAGGGCAAACATAAACACAATCAGCATCAGCATATAAATCCACCCGGCAATAAACTTCGCGCTGAGTAGTTTTGTGCGGCTGACGGGACGTGTGAGCAACAGCCTGAACGTCCCTGAGTTTGCCTCTCCAGCCAGCAAGTCGCCCGTAACCAGTGCAATCAGGAAAGGGATGTGAATAAAAAGGCTGTTCAGAATAATGTGCGTAATCAGGTAGCCGTTGATTAGGTTTCCTTCCAGGATAAAACTTTCCTGAAGGTGCTGGATGGCAAAATCGAGGATTTGCTGTCCTTCGAAATACAATCCAACTTCAAGGGCGGAAACAATTAAAAGTACTGCACCAAAACCGATGTAGGTTCTGGGTTTGCTAAAGATTTTAAAGAGTTCTATCTGGATGAGCTTAACCATTCTGCGTAATTTTTAAGAAATAGTTTTCGAGTGAACGTACGGGTTTAATGGCAAAAACTTCAATTCCGGACTCGGATAATAAGTGGTTTATCGCCGGAATTTCTGCTTTTTCCAGTTCGAGTGTGATGCTGCTTTCGTTCATATGATGGAGTTTATCTTTCCAGCTACTCTGCTCAAATAAATCATATGCAGCTTGTGGATGGTTTACTTCTATGGTTACCCTCAATTCACTTTCATTAAGCAGCTGAGCAACATCACCTTCCACCACACTTTTCCCCTTGTTGATGATGACCATCCGGTTAGCTACCTCCTCAATCTCACTGAGGATATGACTGGAGAGCAGGATGGTGATACCTTTATCGCGGTTGATGGTGCGGATGAGCTCGCGCATTTCTTTCTGCCCTTGCGGATCAAGCCCGTTAGCAGGTTCATCCAGAATTATCATCTTTGGGTTGTGTAACAACGATTGTGCAATGCCTAAACGCTGCTTCATGCCCTGTGAGTATGTTTTTACCTTGCTATCGGCCCTGTCAGAAAGCCCGGTCAGCTCCAAAACCTCCTCTATGCGGTCATCAAGGTTTTTAATATCTGATAATTTCCCTAGGATTTGAAGATTTTTCCTTGCCGGGAGGTAGTCATAAAAGTCAGGCCGCTCGATTAAAGCGCCAATATTTTGTAATACTTCATAACGATGGGTTCGGATGTCGTAACCAAACATGTTGATGTATCCTGAAGTTGGATTAACCAGTGATAGCATCATTCGGATACTCGTGCTTTTGCCCGCTCCGTTTGGTCCAAGAAAGCCGAAAATATCACCTTCGTACACTGTCAGACTCAAATCATCCACCGCAGTGATATCTTTGTAGGTCTTAGTTACGTGCTTTAACTCAATATATTTTTCTTTCTCCACGATTTCATTTTTTATACAAGCTTCTAACTGTGGAAAACCAATTTTGTTTAAAAAGTGAGTGCATAAAATTAAACACAAATATCCGGATATTTTGTTTCTTCGCAGAGTTAATTCACGTATTTCATTTTTTATCAGGATAAATATCTATAAGCATATGAAGATTACAGATCTCACACACGTCATAACGGATGATATTTCAGTATTCAGCGCAACGGAACATCCAAAAATTACGGTTGCTGCCGAGAAAGAGAAAGATGGTTATTCACAAAAACATATTTCCATCTACAGCCATAACGGAACACACATGGATGCTCCTTTTCATATTCTTAAGGATGGCATAACAGCGGACCAAATGCCTGTAGAATCCTTTTTGGGGAAAGCTTGTGTTGCTGATTTTTCTGATGTAAGCGAAAGAGAAATAACTCTTGAAGCCATCAAAGCCAAAGAGAAGGAAATTAAAACTTCTGATTTTTTGCTTATCCACACCGGATGGGACAAAAAATGGAAAACGGATGACTACTCCCGTGGTTTTCCGGTTTTGTCGACGGAGGCCGCCAATTACCTGGCGAAATTTAACCTGAAAGGGGTCGGCGTGGATGCTATTTCTGTCGATCCGGCAGACAGCTCTGAGATGCCGGTGCATCATGCCCTGCTGCGAGCAGGAATGATACTGATTGAGAACCTGACTAATTTATCTGAGCTTCCGCAATCAGGGTTTTACTTTTCAGCTTTCCCACTAAAAATAAAAGAAGCCGATGGCTCACCAATACGTGCTGTAGCTATCGAATGGTGATGTTGTTGTTAAGCTGAACAAAATTTCAAAGCCAGCGTATAATTTCTCATAGGTTTTAAATCATTAGAACTAAAGAACTATGATGGTTAAAGAAATAATAATGCTGATTGCTGCTGTGGTGGGCCTGGCAATTTCTCTCAGAAAAATGCAGGTGGTTTGCACCATCATATCTTCAGGAATGCTTGCAGGCATTGCATTGTGGTTGCTGGGTGTTGAAACAATCGAAACCAGCTTTTATTTTGGGTTTGTGTTTCTTGCTTTTCTGATGTCGATATTCGGCCAGGGTATTCCGGCTAACAACCGCGCTGCTTTAGCTATTATTTCTTTGTTTGTGTTTCTTGCTGAGATAGCTTTGTTTATGGATTGGTCTTTTGAAGCTTACCTTCGCTATGGCATGATTATCCCCATCATTGTTTATATCGTGCGGCTGAACTCAAGGCAAGGGTTTAGATTTGGACTGGGCTGTGCCACTATCATGACGGTGGATGCCACATATATCTTTGTAGACTCCATCATCAAATTGTTCTGATTTTGTTTTTGTAACTCTTACTTGTATTCATAAAACAGTTTTTCAGGAAACCGATTGTATTTTCAGCACTATCAGCTAAATAGCATAATTGTGTTAATTAACATTTGAATAACTATTTTTTTGTATTTTTACTTCATATTCGTCGAAACGTTGCAACTATCTATTATTGATAGCAATAATTTTAATCAGAAACAAGAAGCGTTTGATAATGCCACATTCAGAAATATTTCCTGAATATTGACATGTTGTGAAGTTGGTTTGTTTTATTCTGTCAGATTTGAACACACTTAAAATAACAAACCATGGCAAACATTAAAAAACTCAAAAAAAAAGCCGATCAGCTTAACGCCGATCAAAAATTTGAAGAATCCTTAGAGAATTGTGACATCGTTCTGGAGTTGTCTCCTGATGATGTGGACATGAAAATCACTAAACTAAACAACCTTGTAAATCTGGGCCGGATCGAAGAAGCCGATAAGGTTTTGGATAGTATTGAACCCAGTGCCCTTAAAAAGGAGCAGTTATCACAGTTTCACAATAATAAGGCGTTTTTACTCTATAATAAGGCTATCCTGACGATGACAGCCAAGGCTGAAGACGGCGGAGCTTTGCCTGCCAATAAAGAGGAGGCTGAAGATGCTTATAAGCTTATTGTTGAGGCGGACTCGCTCGATGATGTAAATCCTGACTTTAAGGATGAAATACTGGAGCAACGCAGCTGGCTGAAAAAACAAATTATTTTCTTTGAGGATCCTGATTCTCCCGACTATGTAGCCGCTGAAATTCTTGATCGTGCCTTTAACACTTTTAGTGTTGAAGCTATGGATGGCAGTGGGCGTCAACCAGGGTCAAAAAAGGAAGTGGAAGAAGTGAAAGACCTGATGCAACAAGCCCGGAATGCCAATCCGAAAGATCCTGAGATTATTGATACCATTGGTCAGTATGAAGAAATCTGTGAAGAGGCTTATGAACGCAGATTCGTAGGCTATAAATGGCTGATGGTGCTTGTAGGGGTGGTCGCTCTCTATTTTCTTTATGCCGGATTCAGTAAGCTTGGAACCGCAGGAGATGTGATGCCGGCGCGCGCTGAGCAGATGATGAATAATGAAATAGAAAGGGTAGGAGATTACCTTGATAGAATGAAAGTGGCCCATGATACAGTAAAGGAAAAGAATGCCGATTATATTGAAGAGCAACAAGAGCGGTTGGATGAGCTCTCTAAAATGGATACAGAAGATTATATTAAGGAAATAACCAAGCGCGACAGAGCCAGAAACTGGAGGAATATCCGGAGGGGGTTATTCTGGACACTGATGATTGTGCTTTACTATTTTGCCAGCAGGCCACCGGTTTTCCTTATAAACAAGCGTCAACGGCAGATGGCTTTTACCTCAAAATCAGCCAATGTATTTAAGAAGATTATTTTCTTCCTGCTGGGTATTTTCATTGCCATGCCTTCTGTGGATCGCACAGTAGTAGTGGATAGCTTTGGTTCTGTAGTGGGTAGTTACGACGAAATATCACCTGGTCTTATCATCAAGATTTTTGGTATTATTCTGATTGTAGCATTTGTAATTTGGCTGGCAATGATTCTATTGCCCATCCTCACCATCATCAACTACCTGAGAAACTACCAGTATGAAAAGGTTGATGAATATTTCGAAAAAGCAATGTCAACTATTAAAGGTTGGGTTGGATTGAATAAGTAAGATTGAAGCAGCACGCTCCTGTTCAGACCGGGAGCGTGTTGGTTTTCCTGTAAATCAATAAATAATACGATTATGAGATTAAAAATCAGACACTATTTTGCCGGGTTAGTCATTATCCTCGCCACGTTGGCAGCAATTCCTGTTAAAGCACAAGTTGACCTTGATAAAGGCTTAGTTGCGTATTACCCTTTTGATAATGGCACTGAAGATGCTACTGGCAATGGCCATGATGGTGATAACCATAAAGCGAATCGTGAGAGGGATGTGAACGGTACTAAGAAAGGAAGTTACCGCTTTAGCAATGATAAAGACCACATCACGATTCCGGTGGATATCAACGCCGGAGCAATGCCGCAGATGGCGATGTGCGCCTGGGTGTATCCATTTAATAAATGGGATGATATTACCGTCATTTCAAATGATGACAGGGGCGGAGACCGTAAAATTTATACGGTTAAAGAAGGCAAGAAATACATCTGGGCTATTTCAGATGGTAAAGGCGGTCATATTGGCGAAGTGCCGGTAGAAAGGAAAGAGTGGGTCTTTTTAGCCGCCAATTACGATGAAAAAAGTGGCTATGCCAGCATTTATGTGAACGGCCATAAAACTCTGGGCAAGACTAAAATGGATATGGGCTCTGCCATGACCATGATTGGATCCAATGCCTACGATAACGAGGACTTTGAAGCAATTATTGATGAAGTCAGGATTTATGACAGGCTTCTGGAGCCCGAGGAAATTGACAGTCTGATGGCTTTGAAAGAACCGAAAAGACTTCATGAAAAAGCAGAAGAAAAGGAATATTACTATCTTCCTGAACAGGATAACCTGATAGTTAGAAGTCAACCCACAATAAACTCGAATAACATAGGAACGGTTAATAAGAGTGACACCTTGCGCTTTACCGAGACTGTTCCCACCACCGGAGGAAAATGGAATGAATGGTTAAAAATTGACCGCGGAGGTAAGAAGGGGTATGTGCAGTTAAAATACCTTGACCATCGGTCAGTGGAAGAGGATGAGATGACAGAAATTGAAGCTTATCTTGATGAAAAAATGAACTGGGGCAGCTGGCAATTCTGGGCGATTATGGGTGGCGCACTACT
>JASMTJ010000341.1:0-6016 GCA_041694335.1 Bacteroidales bacterium | reverse complement strand
GAAGAAGAAAAGAAGCCTCCCATACAAGCTACAAAAGAGCCTCGACAAAAGCAAATAAGGGAAAAGAAAGATTTTGAAATTGATTGGAAAGCTGTATGGAACATGCACCCCGATCAATTTCAAAACCTTTTGAATAAGACGGAAAAACGGGCTGTCCAATATCCCAATAAGAAGCAATATATGCGGGATTACATCAAACTCAAGTTTGTTGCCCAAAAAAGAGCCAGCGATTTTCAGATCGCCTATGGGAGGGCGCGAAAAGAGATGCCCCTGCTCGACTACTCCGTTCGCCGCGCTCCAAACTCTCTGGCCTCGCGTCTGGAAGTGGACCAACGGCGACAAAATCGCCAAAAAGTGGTCCCGAAAATGCGCGAGAACATGGGCTTATTTTTCTTCTTCTCGACTGGCTGCCGGTACTGCGAAGAGCAAAAAGAAATCTTGAGCCATTTTGTGGAAAAGTGGGAATGGCGGCAACTCAAGTCGATCAATATCGACCAGCATCCTGAACTTCGGAAAAAATATCAGGTGGAGATTGTGCCCGATCTATGGGTAGTGGGCAAGGTGGAGGGCGAGATCCGAGAGGCCCGACTAGGGGCTGGCCTTCTGAATCTTGGCGAAATCGAACGGGGGCTTACGCAGCTTTATTTTCGTTGGTTTGAGGGTAAGCACTATGAGCGTCCAAATATGACAAAGGAACTGAAGTCTCCCAAAGACTATATTTTACAGAAATCGGAAAGCAGGAGGGATCAATGAGACAGTCTTTATGTCAAGTTTTAGCTCTTTTTCTTTTGAGTGGGTTTTGCTTTGTCGCTTCTCCGGCCCAAGCAGGAGGATGGTTCGATGAATACTCAAGCACTGTCACAAATGATCCTTCACATTTTGAGACTCAAAAACGTAATAACTTTTCGTTGGGCGGTGCTTCGTACCGGGTCAAGACTGACTCGCAACCACTTGTGTCCTTAACGACACCAAAGATTAAATCTGGTTGCGGGGGTATAGATGGTTTTTGGGGTGGATTGAGCTACCTTGATCCAGAATATATGGTGCAAGCCTTTCAGAACATCATGTCGGCTGCGCCCGCTTTTGCTTTTCGTATCGGGCTCAAGGTTTTATGTGAGCAGTGCGACAACGTGATGACCTCCCTGGAGGGCTTGGCAAACAAGCTGAACCAAATGGCTATGGATGAGTGCGGCATGACGAGAGGGCTGACCAATGCGGCAGGAAACTTTCTCACAAGTTCGATGGGAGAGAAAGCAAGCCAAGGAACGGCCTCCCAAAATGGTTTCTTTGGCAACCTTATTGATACCGCTTCCCAGGGGGCAAACGAGGCCAGCAATTTTTTGGACACAATCTACGAGACAGAGTTCTGTGGATATACTGATCCAGGGACAAGCTCTTTGATCGGAAAATGCAAACGATACGCCAACATGGATGGCCCCGATTCTTTTTGGACTAAGATAGGTCGGATGGAGGGAGCCAAGGCAAACCATGACGGTGATACTACAAGTCCCTTTGTGGGGTGCGAAGATGGAAATTGTGAATTTGTGGATCTTTTGGCTGGAGTGTTTGGAGACATTTATTTTGGAAAAATATCCAAACGAGGGGGGTCAGAAGACAATCTCAACATGGCAGACATAAAATATATTGCTCCGCTAGACAAAGAAAACACTGGTCCTGAGTCTTTGATGGAAAAGTTAATAAAAATTCCTTCTGCCGGTTCCACAGAGGTAGTTACTGAGTTGCCAGGGATGCACTTCACAGGCGGAGATGATTCAAGCAGTGCTTATTCGCAGTCAAACATAGAAATTGATGCGATTGAATTTGGTGAGCGGGCGCACAATGAGATCAATAAAATTTGGGAAGCCATAACAAGTGGAGATATGGATAAGATTGACTCTGACACTGTTGATTTTATCAATGAACAGGTGCAGCCGATTTGGACGTATATTAACACATTTTCGTACAAGTACACTTCCGGCGGTAGTATAAAGTCAGAGGCAACACTTTTGGCTAAAGTAGCAGCAGTAAGTCACGCTTTTTATTTTCTTAACAATGTAGGGAATATAGCTCAAAATTATGGATTGCAACACACAAATGAGCTTTCCTCGTCTGCTAAGTATGCACCGATCAACCTTGAAAAATGGAAAGAGGCTCAAAGAAGTCTCCTGCAAAGGATAAGAAGTCATAAGGCTTCTCTGTACGAAGCGTACAAGACAAGAATGAGTGACATGAGAGAATCCTTATCGGAATCACTGAAAATGCAAACTCTTGAGGCGCAGCTTAAAACCAACCTTCGAGATGGTTTCTCAACAAGGCCCTTTATGTATCGTAAGCAATAAGAGGTTTTTATGAGCGTTGACCTATATCTTTTTAACGAGGGCTATCAAACATACAATGCCCTCAACTCGACCTTGCATATACTAAGCGACCCAAACTGGTCAGGGCTAGAATATGTGATTGCCTCGATGGTCATTGTGCTTGGCCTTATCCGAGCGTCTAGCGATCCGAAAGAAGGGGGTATGTGGGGGCTAGCGAAAAATATAGCTCTTCCGGTCATGCTCTATTCAGCTTTAATTACAGCCTCGGTTGACGTTAATATCTATGACGAATTTACCGGTGAGACTTTTAATGTCGATGACGTGCCTATTGGTTTGGCTGTACCCATGCAATTCACTACGGCCTTAGAAAAGATCATGCGTGAGGCATCAGACAATGTGTTAAACCCTGTAAACGCTGCGAAATTTGAAGATTGGGATTTTCTTGGTCATATAAAGTCTGTAAATGAGATCACCAAGGGCGAAGTGATGCAAAATTCAGATTTGTATATGACCATAGGCGATTATATCGACAACTGTGTACTTCATGCAATGTCCAATGGAGACAAGGTAGCAGCGCAGCTTGCTCAGACGGGGGATTTGGAATCATATCTAAGCCTCCCGTACACTGCCTATTTCACCAAGGTTTACCCGGAGGATAACTCTGAGCCCTATGTGGATACCTGTGCGGCGGTCTATGCCAATATCACTGGCCGAACGACAACAGACTCTACATCCACGGCAAATGGTTCTCCGCTTGATAAGGTCCGGCGCGAGATTGACCCCAGGGCCGTAAAGTCGGTCGCATCTATTCAATCGAGCCTGGATAACCTTTTTGGGAATTTGAATAGCGGTTATCAAACTACGTCTGATGAAGCATTTACGCAGATGGCTTGGATTAAGGGGCTAGAAAGTAATGTAGCTCAAAACAATCCAGAAGCCTTGGGCTATTACGCTGAGGCACAAAGCGGCGAAAAAATGAATATCATAGCTGCAATGAACTATGCTGACTATCTTCGTCGTTTACGGCCAGTCATACGGATATTTATTATCTACCTTTTCCCCTTTGTTGGGCTTTTTTTCCTTTACCAAAACGGTATGCCTTTTTGGTTTTGGTTCGGTTCGCTCGCGTGGGTTACGCTTTGGATGCCTGTGGAATCGGTTGCCCATGCCTCGATCAACATGCAATACTTTGACAATCTGCAAAATATGTTATCCAACATATCTCAAGGAATAACCTATGAAAACCACTTGAACTTATCACACTATACAACTAATCTTGTAGGTACAGTCAGCTTGTTTGCGATGATGATACCAGCCTTGGCTGGAATGGTCTTGGGTTGGGTCATGCCCAAAGCTGCGGCAGGGGTCCGGGGTATGATGTACGCCACGGGCTCTATCCGCTCCGAGGCGAGTAGTGACGCCTCTGGCGCAGGAAGATCGTTAGACCGCAGGGCTCAAGACCTGGAGAGCGATAAAATTCAGCACGCCTTCGGTGAGGCGGCCAACAACTATCAATTTTGGCGTGACGATGCGTCCGGGCAGAACAAAGCCGCCCAACAAGCGTTTGGGGTTGCTCCCGGTACAGCCCCATTTGCCGCCGGAGCGTCCCATATCGGCAAGACCGGACACCTACCCGATCAAAGCGTCCAAGTCCGCAGGGGATCAGAAGTGGGTAGCCAGTATCAAGAGGTCCGTGGTCAGGCCATGCAGGAGTCCAAGCAGATAGGCAACTCTATGGTGGCTAGCTCCATGACCACTGAGGGTAAACAAGCCGTAGCTCAAGCCTACGAAGCCTCCGTCAAAAATGGATCAATAGATGAAGTTGCCGCACACAATAGCGCCGTGGATTGGGCGCATAAGATGACGCAAGCCCAAAGCAAAGAACACGGGATAACTGATTCTGGTAAACAGTCTGAAATGTTTTCAGATAATATGCGAATAGCTTTTTCCGCAGGTGCAAAGGGCGAAGCGGGTTTAGAATTTATGGGCACGGGTATAGGATTTAACACAGGATTAAATTACAATACCGAATTCCAATATGGCGAGGACGCTACTTTCTCTTCAGCAGAAGAACTTAAAGACGTTGTAAGAGGGGCAAATGCAATCGAGCAAAGTCTTAAAGCGAATGTGTCTGAACAGGATAGGGCAACCATTCAGCAAAGTTTAGGTTTCGGTGAAAAAGATCAACTTTCAAATTCCGCAGCTTTCCAAAATTCCGTCAACGACTCCATAAGTAAGGTCCAGAGCTATACCGAGACAATGAATAAGCTGGATCAAATGTCTGAAAGTTATTCCAGGGCAACACAATCTAACTCAGAGGCAAAAATTGATATAAATTCAATTATCGCTTCCAACGATATGTCTCACTCTAAATGGAACTCAATAATGCCCACTCTTGAAAAGAATGGGTTTGAAAATACATCTCAAATGATAAAACAGGATGCTCCTTTAGAGAGGGTCCAGGTCGCTTTTAGTAAAGACTTTATGAACTCAGGAATAGATAACCAAATCGGTGTAATGGACGGAATTTCTAAAATCCCCGGACTCAATGATCCGATTGCAAACAAAGCAGAATTGGCCGCTATCGGATTGGAGCAACAAAAAATGGAAGGGATTTTGGAGGATATGGACTCCCGATTTGATGCGGATGGAATAAACAGGGACAGCTTTGCTGGCTCCACAAGCAAACTGCAAACGGAACAAGACAATCGGATTAGCAAGACTGAAGGCGCGGCACAGAAGCAAATGGACGAAGGAGAGGCGGTGCAGCGAAAGGCTCAAGGTCAGACTTCCTCCGTCGAAGGACAAGTTCGAGGGAAGACGAACGGGCTGTCAGAAGTAAATGGGGCGTCTGTTACCCCTGCTGAATCTCCACTTAAACAAGTCGAGAATAACGTCACTCAGCAAGGCAGACCTGAGACTGATCGACTTAACACTGCTCATCCTCATACCAACCCAACGACCGATCCAAACGGAGTTTTGTCAGATCAGGACACCCGAGCAGGGGTAAATCAAGGCTTTGCTAAAGTACCTGGAACCGGGCAATGGTTTATGGCGGGGATTCAGCAAGCGCCTGATAAGCTGCCAAATGTCGATGGAAATAGTGTGGTCATGCCTGGACAGGAGCCAACAATAAATCAGTCTGGCTCTGCCCCCTCTTCCGCGTCAGTTCCAAATGATGGGCTAACTGGCACGGCAGGCAATCCAAAAAACATGATCTTTTCTGAGGGTGGAAGCGTTAGCGGCCAGCCCCAGGGTCAGGCCGGGACACCGGCAGGGCCGGATACCATGACCTTTACTCCCGGCCAGGGCGGGGACTTCCAGGCCCAGGGGCAACCCCAGGGCGAAATGAGGACTGAGGCCCCGCAACAGCCCCAGGGTCAGGCCGGGACACCGGCAGGGCCGGACACTATGACCTTTACTCCCGGCCAGGGCGGGGACTTTACCCCTCCTGCTGATTATCGGTCGGGGTCTGCCCTTGGTGTCCAACAAGGACATTCTTCTCCCGGAAATAGTTTTTTCGGTTCCTCACACAAATCTGTGCCTTATTTGAGGCCAAAAACTTGAAAAGCATGAGCCCTCTCGGGTAGTTAGGTAGTTACCACACAAACCTATCACCCAGGAGGAACTCATGCTCGTGTCCCAGTTAACCAAATTGACGCTGGATATTCAAGGATTTCGTGTCGGTCGGGTTCAAG
>JASMTJ010000340.1:0-5777 GCA_041694335.1 Bacteroidales bacterium | reverse complement strand
GACTGAAAACTATGGCCGTGACACTTCCTTTAGAGAAAATGAGTAGCGCAGAGAAGGTGGAGCTGATGGAATCCCTGTGGGCGGATCTCTGTCGTAAACCAGAAGAGGTCGAATCTCCATCATGGCACGACGACGTGCTTCGTGAGCGTGAAAAGAGGCTGGAGACGGGTAAAGAACAAGTGCTCGAGTGGTCCGAGGCGAAGAGGCGTATCGGTAAGTTTCAAGAAAGTTGTCGCTTCTAGGCTTTTTTCTCGCTCGGGGGCGGACCTGCACAACCTCATATTTGCTTAAAACGGGTTTTTTAGCGTTGAAAATGGGATTCTAAAGCCAAATTTGGGATCTGCAGAGGTCGTTTATACTATCCTGTTTATTAGGTCCGACCCCGTGACTGTGGGGCAGTCCGGCCGGTTACGCTTGGCGTTAGACGTTTGCCGCATTTCGCAGGCCCAGGTAATCTACGAAGGGCTGGAAGTCCCTGTCTGACAGCACTTTCACCTTTTGCTACTGATTTTCCGGATATAAGCAACAATAACAGCCACCTACGCCTTCAATCTTTGTGAGACCCCACCTTCTATTTTGTAGCCGAATACCTCCAAGATCTGCTCCTGCTCAGGAGTAGGGTCCTCGATCATCCGCACAGGTTCCTTTTTGCCGGCATGCCAGCACAGGCAGCTACGAAGACGGCGCATATGCCCCATGGCCGTGTCAATGCTCATCTGCAGCCCGGATCTTTTCAGCCATAGCCTGATCAGGCGGAGATAGGCCAGGGCTATAATACAGCACAGTATGTGACAGCGAATCTTGGAATCGGTCCAGTGCCAAATGGGACGAAGGTTACCGAATTCTCCGGACTTGCTCTGACGAAACACGTCTTCCACCTGATAGCGGTCCAGGCTGGCCATGACTATCTCTTCCGTACTCCAGTCGTGCTTGCTGGTTATGATTATGTTCCGGCCAAACCTGGAGATATATTTGGATATCCTGTAGTAATTCTTGTTGAATTTTATCTGCAACTTGCCATCTATGACTGGAAGTTCAAGATCGTAGAGGTTTTTGGGCAGATGGATATGTTCGCAATAATCATCATAGCGCTTTTTCACCTGGTCAGCATTTTTCCAGTGGGTCTTTTCAGCCCGGACATGGGAGCGGGCCTCAAAGAGAAAGTCCTGGAGTTTCTTGAGTTTTTTCTCAAACGAGTACCTTTGTTTGGCCGCGGTACGGGGGTTATAGGTAACCACCACAGTTCTCTCCCGGCCCCAGTATTCTCCAGATGTCCGCCATCCTAAAATCTGGTCATCTGCTTTGCCCTGCTCAGCCAATCTCTTGTTCTTAGGGATATCCAGAGAAACAAAAAAACTTAAGTCCTTCTGGGCCAGTTCTTCAGCAAAGTATGTTGAATAGGTGGTCACAAAATCCAGATCTGATTTTTGATCAATGCTTTCAAAGTTGTCCTGGGAGTTCATCCCCTTGTCCATGACAATGATCAACTGCCTGCTCCTGAGACTCATCTCATGCAGAGCGGTGTGGATATCAGATATCAGCCTCTTAAAAAGCCTGGAGTCATGACAGTTGCCCTCGTAATCCCTGTAAAATAAAGGCAGCTCAGATTCCCTGGATACCAGAAGGGCCAACCCGATCTGGCGGAGCCAATCTTTGCCTTCCTTGTTCTTTCCGGTAACGGCCAGTTCTGAACCATTCCTTTTATCCATGTACGTATAGTAATTTGTTGTATCAAAGAGCAGGCAATCTGAATCAATGGATTCTATCTCGCTGATTCTTTTAAATAAGGCAGAAGCGATCTTTTCTATCTCTTCCCTGCTGACCCGATCCCATTTTTTCCAATAGCTTTTTGAATCAAGGGCCTTGATGTCCACCGGGCGTACCTGGTGAAATGCAAGTTCCTTGTACCACCCGGGAAGCCCTGACTTGGATTTGGGTTCAATCATCCGGTTGAATGCAGCGTATAGGAAATACTCCCCAATGCTTGGCCCCTTGCCTTCCTTCTGGACAATGGAGTCGATAATATCAACTATCCCGACTTTTTTCTCCACTAGGTTGGCCATGAACAGTGAGCCGAATTCCTGACTTTTGATATTTGCAAGGTCGCCTTCACTTTTTCCCAGGGCCATACTCAGGATTCTTTCCACAGAGCCAAGATAAACCTGATTGACCACCTTGGATTTGCCGTTCACCCTGGCGGTTTCTCTGACATAGTAGTAGGGTCTGCCCTTTTTCATTTTTTTATGCAGGTGTGCCATGCCCTGCAAAATATCAATAGGGTCTCACAATGTCAAGCATTAACCTGAAAATATGTGCAAATAAATAAAATTATAGGTATTGAAAAATAATATAGTAGGGTCTCACGCAATGAAACAGGGTTAATCTGTCGATTTTATTGACAAAAAACAGTGCTGAGGCCTAAAAAAAGTGAAAGTCCTGGCAAAGAACTGCTGCCATGCAGACAACTGAATCCCAGCGAGTTTTTCCTCAAATAACTGAGAAATATACTCTTCCATCACTCCGGAGCGTGCCAAACGTCCGAAGTTATTGCCGCTATCACTTTCGGGGCGATCTGAGATAGTGTCAGACTTTGTGGGATAAAACTGGTTTACGGATGAGATCTTAATATTTGTATTCGTTTTTGCGTTCTTTTTATATTTCCAGTGCCAATTTCTATACTCAGCTGCATATCTTGCACCGATCAAAAAAGGTTCAAATACAATTGGTGAGCCTGATATAACATTGGTTAATGCCCATGGCACAACAACCAAAAGATCTGCCGGAGCGCACACTTCAGGGGTAACCTTATAGCGAAAGCTAGGCTCCTTCTCTTTCGCGAGCACATACCAACCCTTTAATTCAATACCCATGAGGACGCTGGGCTCTACGTCAGGCGCACTAGCTTTTAGAACAACATCTGGGAATGTTTGAGGCTGCCTCTCGAACTCATATAAGGCGTACTTTTGCTCAGGGTCCCACACTGACCTTAACTTGTTCAAAGAATCTACAACTTGTTGCTCTATTGTTGCAGCCAATGAAGAATTAAATGCAAAAAGGTCAGTAGCCAGTACGCCATCTATGTTCAACGTGCTTTCAAAACGAGACGGCAATGAAAATATCGCCTTTTTTACCGACTCAAAAAGTTCATAATGTTCCCAGCCTTTTTCAGGTTCTATGACATCGGGAGGACTAGGAATTTTTCTTTTGCTCATACAGCGGTAGCTCCTGATAAACTTCTTTTATTCTCTCTGATGCCACATCGAAATACTCGGGAATCAGTTCTGATGCATAACACTGCCTTCCCATTCTCAACGAAGCCACAGTGGCGGAGCACAGACCGCCAAATGGTTCCCAAACCACATCACCTGGGTCTGTTGAGGCACCGATGATCCGTTCCATTAGCTTCAAAGGCTTTTGGTTTGCATGAAGCGATTTCATCCCTTTTCGAACAATACGCTCCTTTCCTCTTACGGCAGGTTCCTGCCAAACATTAGTGACCCCGTGAGTATGGTTCCATTTGGCCCTCATTCGCTCCCATTTTCGCGCCGTCAGAGGGGTTCTACCATCAAGTGAAAAATATGGCCGGTCTGTTGGGGCTCCATGCTCATTCGCATAATTGGCCAACATTTCCATTTTTTCAGGAGGCGGGAAATACCAGAGATGACATTGCGTGAAATACTTTCTTGTAGCAGCGTTTTTTACACCGCAAGCGTCATTGGTTCTATACAAGGGCAAACCACTTCTCAGCCACTCACTTCGAAGCCATTCTTTAATTGAGCAGGGTCTCCCTTCAATATCACGCAACTGTACTTCGCGCACATATTGAACACATATTTCAGTGACCACCGGAAAGCCCCTGATAGTATCGCCGTTACAATTTCCCGCTACATGGCCAACGCCTTTATCCCAAATATGAGCTGCCTTATATTTCCAACCATGCAATTTAAGCACCTGATGAACTTCTGCCCATGCAAGCTCTGAACACCAAAACCACAAAGTGGTTTCAGCACTTGCCTTCTTGCTCCATTCTGCAATATGAGGTGCATACCACTCAGCGAGACTGTCGACGCCATTCGGGTCACCAGGGTATTTCGCTAATCCATACGGACCATCTGAAACAATTGCTGTTGGGGTTGGCCATTCAGAATATTTTTCGAGCGCTTCGCCAAGGTGGAGACTTACTTGTGGGTGTGAAGCATCTTCGACCCTTAGGGGAGCGGTCCTAGGTTTTTGATATTTTAATATTTTTGCCATTCTTCATCCCTTCGTTTCGTCCTAATGGAGCATAGTCTACCAATTCGATCCTACGTCTTATACGCTCGGCTGGCTTGACTGCTAACGACCCGCGGATCAGGAGCGAGGCCGGAGGCAAACGCAGTTTGCCGCAGGCCGAGACTGCTGGATCCGCTGGTTGTGAGGCGCTTTGCGCCGAGCATCCAGCGGATCTTATCCGCGGGTCGTTGTTGCCGGGCGCAAAGCGTCCGGCAACAACGTTTAAATCACTTGCAGTTAAAGGCGCGCGACTTCCTTTGAGCTCTTCTATAAAAGGTCGTGCGCCTTTAACTGTCAAGTGAATTTGCTGGTTAGAAGCCATTGCGAGTTGCCAAGATCCTCAGCAATAATAAAGACCATTTTACGGAGTCATAGACAAGCGCAGTAACTACTGGCTTTGTTCCATGCACATCACCCATATTTGACCTTAATTTTTGCATTATAAACGCCGCCTGATTCAAGGAACCCTCTATATTTGAAGACAATGGCTTAAAATCTGACTCGCTCCACCCAATTTCTTGCAACTCTCGAATTAACTGATCTTTGGCACCAATTGCATCAATCGATCTTTTTAACTTTTCTTGAAATGATGCTTTGTTTGGGTCGCCAAGCCCAAATTCTTGATATATTGATCCCGTAACAGAATCCAATGCTCCACATGAAGCAGAAAGCGAACCACTCAAGTCACCGTCACGCAACCTGCTTGCAGCCTTTAAAATGTCTTCATGAGCATTTTCTGGGATGTCTTGCAACTCTGACACATCAAAAATTTCAATAGGCAAAATTACCGTGCCTGAAAATTTCCAACCTACCCTCGATAACACCCGCTCTAATTCAGATATTAAGTCAGGTTTCCTGCAAAGCATTTCTTCACAGCAAATCGATGCAACGTCTCCAGCAGCATCTTCACTCATTGCTCCAACTTGAGCATCGATTGCACTTAACAATTGTGACTTGGTCGCACCACCTTGATATCTTTGCTCCAGCTTTGCCAATTGGGACATATCGATATTTGCGTAACCGACTATCTGCTTGATATCGCCGAAGGAAAATTCCTCGGTGAGCGTTGATCTTATTGGACCCCACGGCAATTTTTTCATGCTTATAACTCCCTTTGACTTCTAACGCAAAAGTCAGCGGCAATTGGGGCTGGAGCGAAGCGGAAGTCCCTAATTGTCCGCTGGACTGCCGGGTTATCTGATTGAGATCGACCAAGTCAAGGCTCTCTCTTATTCACCGAGGATTTTGGCTTTTTTGGTCGACTCAATCCTGAACGGTTATGCTTTTATTATCATTTTTATAAATATATTTCTGGCTCTTTTCTATCTTGGCAGTTTTGTTGTAGTGCCTGAATAGCGGATTGAAAATTTGGTTCGTTCATTTGCCTCGCCTCTTCTGGACAGCTTTTAACACATATTCCACAAGCTTTACAGGCAGAGTTCATTTCTATTTTACCATCTACTATATCTATCGCATCAAAAGGACAGGCTTCAATACATTTCTCA
>JASMTJ010000339.1:0-15082 GCA_041694335.1 Bacteroidales bacterium | reverse complement strand
ATCCCTCCGGGACTCTTCAGTGACAACCCACCCCTGACAGGGTTGCCAACCCTGTCAGGGGTAATGACTCCGTCAAGAGCAACACTCTGAAATCACGAGCAGTCCTCTTTAATCTTAAACAAAAACGGCCTGCTTCATCAAAGAAACAGGCCGTTCACAATCTTTTTCGTTCACAGTTTATGGAACGTCATAAATCTTATTGTCATCCCGATAACCCGGATTGTCTATATACCAATCGGTGTAGAGCGTGCCGCCACTTTCGGCCCATTCGGCGAAATGGTTATAGGCTTCTGTAATCTCTATCTTTTCCTTGGGCCATTCGAAGGCCGAAGGAATATCCAGTGCCCATGGCAAATCATCGAATGTTTTGTAATAGCGGTTGGTTCCCGGGTCGCTGTCATCTTCCCATTGCCCGAAAAGCGTTACATCGGCCAAGTCTGACGGCGGATAATCCGGCAGGTGCACCTCATGGTTGCGGGTCTTATCCACGATAATAAACGGATTCCAGGTGGTCAGCCCCATATCGTTAATGGCATAGGTTCCGGTAGGTGTAATTGTGACATTCAGTGTATCGAAGGGCACAAAGGGGCGGCCCGGGTCGGTATTCACCCCCGTTCCTCCGGGCGAGGCCAGGATATTAAAGAAATTGTCGAACACCACCACCGTGGGCTCGCTTTGTCCGGTTTCATGTCCGTAAGCATTCAGGCTCACATAGCCCTCCTGGTGGTCGTAGCCCGTCACCACAAATTTATCCGGACTGCTCACAAAGTCGCTGCTGGCATCCGGCAGGCTGAATCCAAACCCATTTTCCAATGCCGCTCCACTGGCCTTAACGGGAAAAGAGGCCAGCACTTCCACCACCTCGTTCGAGGCATTGGTCACGGTATTAAAACGATAATCGATCACCACATCATTAAAGTCAAAATCTCCTTTTCCGGGCCACAGGTCTTCATAGGCCAGACTGCCATATCCCGCTGCGGGGAAGTAATTATTGAATGCCCGCAGAGGGTCATTCGGATAATCGTCGTTGGCATCTTCCACGCCATCGCTGTCGGCATCGGCCACATAAGGAACGGTTGTGGAGCTGTAGACGGCTCCCGAAATGTTGCCATCGTTGGCATTGGCTGTCTGGTCGCCGGCGGTGGTGCCACTGCCTTCCTCAAAAATCCAGCTCAGCTCAAGGTCAGGCTCAGCGCCTGTGGGCACGGTGGCCTTGTCGCCGTCAATGGCAGCGCCTGTGCGCGCCGTGCTGTAAATCCGAAGGTCTTCCATATAACCATGGAAATAGCGGCTGTAGCTTCCGCTGTAATAATACCTCCCGATGTCGAGAGGCTGGCTGTTGGCCTGCGCCGGTCCCACTGCAAAAGAGGTGGAAGCTACGCTGCTGCCGTCAATATATAGCGTCATCACGGAAGTGCCATCAGCAATATAATCGTAAGTGGCCGCCACATGATACCATGTATTTGCCGACATCAGTCCGGTGGCCGAGGTCAGGTCGGTATCGTCCGAGTCATTTTTAAACAGCTCAAACTCCAGTCCGCCGTCGGTGGCACTAAACAAGAATCCTCTTACATTTCCTGCTTCTGTAGTGCCCTGCTTCGAAACGATAGGCTGCCGACCGGAAGTGGATTGCAGGTAAATCCATGCAGAGATCGTAAAATCGTCCGGCGCCCCGCTGCTGGCTGAAGGGATGGCTCCGCTCAGGCTGGCATCATCGATAGAAACATAGTCGTTCGACCCGTCGAAATGAAGAACATACGTGGTGGTAACGACCGCAGCGGAGGCACGCGCGCCTTTTTGGCTCCAGTTAACGGTCGCCTGGCTGCTGCCAAGGCTCACGCGCTTGTCATTAACCATAAGCTCTTTCACATAGGTTGGGATTGATAAATCCACGTGATAGGTTTCGCCGGGTTTAAGTTTTGCCTGGTGGTAGGTAACGTTACCATCGATGGATGTTATTTTTACCAGGCGGGTATCCGCGCTGGAAAGAACAAACGCGACCTCATTGGTCATGTCCCAGTTAAAGCCCGATGCTATTTCCAGGTCATTAATGCTTTTATTCTGAAGGTTGTCATTATTTTCTTCAGTAACATTACTTCTTTTTTCGCAGGAAGCAAACACAAGAATTACTGAAATCAGAAAGAAAGTAAATATACCTCTCATAATTTTGATATAGTGATAGCTGACGATAGAAGAATGTCGTCAGGCAATCAGATTAATAAATGATAGTATTCAGCTCCAATTTTCTACCTTCAAAAATATATAAATAAGTCTATAGAAATTATAAAAGGCTGTTATTCTTTTGTTAAAAACCTGAATCTCAATGATAATAATGGTTGTAAGAGTATTCCGTGTGCTTTATTTCTTATTTAATGCTTCTTTTTTTGGGATTTTACGAGGAAAACGAATGATTTTATGGGCAAGCACTCTTTATGGGGTATCCGTATTTCGTTTTTTCATTCCACCGCCAAAAATCACTAAAAGTGCAAATATCCAGTATGTAACCACCACTGCGAGATAGGGCCCGCCGAGCTGCGGAGCGATTTGTAATTTAGTGATAAGCTCAGGGCTGATGGGCAGCTGCGAATCGAGCGGCATAAAACGTACAAAAGCTAAATAGCTGTTTGAGATGGCATGGAAAGCCACCGCAGCAATCATGCTTCCTCCTGAGCGGTTGTATATCCATGTAAAGATGATGGTCCACGGAAAGATAAATGCCAGGGCATAAAGCATCGGCACGTTATGGATTCCTTGTCCGAGCCAGTAAGTAGGAAGGTGCCAGAAGAAATGTGCTGTTGCCAGGATAAGGCTGGCTTTAAGCGGTGAATACTTTTTCTGCAGCCGTGGCAAGGCAAAGCCCCGCCAGCCCAGCTCTTCGCCAAAGCCTGCAATCAGAAAAGAGGAGAGTATCGTGGAAACAGAAAACCAGAAAAACGGATCGTATTCATCGAAGAAAACCTGCCACAGGCTTCTCCCAATAAAATGAATGATCCCCGGAAGGGTAAGTAAAAGCAGCCATGTTATCCAACCAAACCTCCACCTTTTAAACCGGCCGAAAAGGGCCGCCACGCCATTTTTGCCGGCATATTTGTAATTGAGATAAACAGAGGTCAGGCTGGGGCCGTAAATCCCAAGCAGGATGACAGGCATGAAACCCGAAAAATATCCAATGGCAAACATCGTCCATGAAAAAAGGTAAGTGATTCCGAAGAAAAGAAAAGTGGCTTTTACTGGCTGTTTCATATTTTCAGTCATAAGTAAGTAGATATTTTGTGATGACTTATTAGATGCGGGAAACGATAGCTGGTTACAAAACAAATCGAAATAAGCTTTAGCTGTTGAATGAATATTCCGCGTAAAGCCAGTATGGAAAATGGAAAAGAGAAAATGGAAAAAGAAAACCTTATGGCCAAAAACTTTGTGTCTTTAGCGTCAATCATTTTGCGGCCTCCGCGATGAATGTTTTGCTGTCGAAAGAGGAACCCCATGCAAAAAGCGCAAAACTAAAGAAACGCAAAGCTCGCAGTGAGCAATTAAGTGTATTTCCTATCTCCTTTGAGGAGAGAGCCTGCCCCGTGAAACGGGAGGGCTAGGGGGTGAGGTGAAACAAAGGATGAATGCAACCACAACATCCAAAACAAACCTGAAAAAGAGAAAAAGAAAACCTTATGGCCAAAAACTTTGCGTCTTTGGCGTCAATCATTTTGCGGCCTCCGCGTGGAAGATAAAATCATACTAAGAAATTTCCACGCAAAGTACGCAAAACAAAAGAAACGCAAAGCTCGCAAAAATTGGCTTTAAAGATTGGATAGGGTAAAACAACTTGGGATTATAACCACAGCTGTTTTACTTAAAAAGCGATTTATCGGTGTGAAGCGCTCTTTCAAACCCCGACCGCAGATCAGCAAAAACATCCTTCACTTTATTGATTTTATCAGCCTTGAAGGCATTGCTTCCCGCAAAGGCATACCCGTTTTTCATGTTTCCCTTGTAGGCCTGGTAAAGCGCATTGATAATACAATACGGACTCTTTTCCACTTTACAGGATTTGATACACTGGAACGGGCAACTTTTCGGCGACTTCAGCCCTTGCTTCACCTTGTCGATAAATCCGTTGTAGATAGCTCTTCCGGGCATCCCCACGGGGCTCTGAATGATTTGTATGTTGTCTTCAGTAGCCTGCACATAAGCATCTTTAAATCCGTCAGAAGCATCACATTCTTCCGTGGTAACAAAACGGCTGCCGAGCTGCACACCGCTGGCGCCCAGCTTCATGATTTGATAGGCATCGTCACCGCTGTAAATTCCCCCGGCTGCAATGACGGGGATGCTTTTTTGATATTTCTGCTCAAGGTCGTCCGCTTCTTTTACTACTTGCGGAACGATGGTTTCGAGCGAATGGCCTTCGTCAGTAATCTGTTCGTTTTTAAATCCGAGGTGTCCTCCGGCCTTAGGGCCTTCCACCACAAAAGCATCCGGAAGGTAATCGTAGCGCGCTTTCCACTTAGCAGCTATCAATCGAGCTGCCTTTCCTGAGGAGACAATGGGCACCAGCTTTGTGATGCTGTCTGTATTCAGAAACTTTGGTAAATCAAGTGGGAGCCCGGCACCGGCAAAGATTACGTCAGCCTTTTCCTGGATGGAAGTGCGCACCATGTCTTCGAAATTGGTCATCGCCGACATGATATTCACCCCGATAATGCCTTTGGTTTTTTCTTTCGCTTTTTGAAGTTCTTGCTTCAGCCCTTGTATGCTGGCTTCAAGGTAGTCTTTTGAGAAATCGCGGTAAAGCAAACCAAGTCCGGCACTGGAAATAACACCCACACCGCCTTCATTGGCTACTGCTGAGGCCAGTCCTGAGAGGGAGATGCCCACACCCATGCCGCCTTGTATGATGGGAACGGAGATTGTTAGGCCTCCAATGGAAAATTCTTTCATTTCTTTGTTTTGTAGAAACAGCTCGTTGTGCAATTGTTGCCTCGGTCCGTTTCTGGTATTGGCAGGCTAATGCTGCCTAAATCAATTATCTTTTAGAATTGCCAAAGATATGCTTTGTTTAAAATAAAACATACAAAACCCTCAATATGTATGTTAAATTTTTGTTTCCTCGAATAACTGAAAGGTCTATTTAACCGAATGTCAATCTATTGCTGATGTATACGGCGTTTTAAAAAGACATGAAAGAAATCTTCCCTTTCGAATAATTCAAAATATCAGATCGATGTCAAGATTATTTCAGCACCTCGGTATTGACGGCAAACGGAATCTTTCCTTTGTCAAAATATGAGATGATGTTCCTTGCCGCCATCTCCGACATTTTGGTGCGGGCTTCGATGGTACCCGAGCCGATATGCGGAAGCACCGCCACGTTCTCCATTTTCAGCAGCGGGCTGTCGGGGCTCATTGGCTCGGGATCTGTGACGTCCAGTCCGGCGCCCCATATCTCCCCTGATTTCAATGCCTCTGTAAGGTCATCCTCGTTATGTACTGCTCCGCGGGCAGTATTGATAAACAAGGCCGTGGATTTCATTTTTTCAAAGGCTTTTTTATCGAACACGCCCTTTGTTTCGGGTGTGAGGGCCGTGTGCAGCGAAACCACATCGCTGTCCTGCAAAAGTGTGTCGAAGCTCACCTTGCGGGCACCCAGTTTCTGTTCGGCTTCAGGTTTCTTACTGCGGCTGTAGTAGATGATGTCCATGTTATAGGCCCCTTTGCAGCGCTCGGCCATGGCCATGCCAATACGTCCCAAACCAAAGATCCCGAGGGTTTTATTTTTCAGCTCAATGCCAAGATTGGCAGTGGGAGAGAAGGTCTTCCAATTCCCGCTAAGGATATTCTTGTGCTGAAAAAACATCTTCCGTGAGGCAGCAATCATCAGTCCGAAAGCTACATCGGCCGTTGCTTCGGTCATCGCTCCGGGTGTATAACTCACAGGGATGCCCTGTTTTGTGGCCTCTTCCACATCGATATTGTCGTAACCGACTGCAAACTGTGCGATATGCTTCAGGTGACTGCATTGTTGGATCACGTTTTTGTCGATCTTATCAGAAAGGGTGCAGAACAGGATGTCGTGCTTTTTGGCTTCCGCAATGAGATCGTCCTGCTCAAATGGCTTGTCGTCCTCTCTTTCCGTTACTTCATATCCGGCTTCTCTTAATATCTGAATTCCTTTGTCAGGATAAACGCGTGTTAATAGTACCTTTTTCTTCATCGATTGAGTTGTTTTCTGATTGAAAAAGTAAAATTAAAAATATTTGTTTTCATGGTGAGCGCCAGAACAAGTAGGATTAATAAAAACCTGACATACCAGCTACTGTTTTCTATGTGTCTATGTGGTATAAAAAAATGAACCACATAGGCACACATAGAAGAAGAATACCTGGTAATATCGAAAATATCGAGGCCAAGCTTTTCTACAATTCCTGAGGATGTGCTTCCATTTGCTCCACCATTTCCTTCAGGGTTTGCTCCAGCGGGGTGTATTTTAGTCCCAGCGCTTGTTTGCTTTTGGTGGTGTTAAGCCTTATGGGGTAACCAACATTTCTGCGGATGAATCCGCGTTCCAGTCCAAACATCGGAGCTATCAGCACCAGCAGCCACTTGGGTGCTTTCATCATCGGCAGCTTGTATTTTTTTCCGAATTGCTTTTTCAGGATTTCAGCCACATCCATCACACTGGCCGTGCGCTCTGCCAGGATGTGCCGGCCTTCGGCATCCTCTTTTTCCAAAGCGAGGAGATGGGCAGTGGCCACATCCCTTACATCTACATAGCCGAAAGTAAGGTCGGGAGCTCCGGTGTGGTATTTTCCGGAAAGCATATCGTTGATAAAAGCCAGGCTTTCAGAGTCGGAATTGGCCGTGAGCGAGGGCCCTAAAACAAAGGAAGGGTTGACAACTACCAGCTTCCAGTCCGATTGTGTGTCATGCATCTTCCAGGCTTCCTGTTCGGCGGCCACCTTGGAGTAGGAGTAAGGTTGATGGCTGACCGAGCTGGTGGTGTTAAAATGTTCTTCTGTAAATTCCGACAAGCCTTTTTCCTTCATGTCAATGTTATCGCCATGCACTGCCGCCACACTCGAAGTCAATACCACTTTTTTAACCGTACCCGAATTGTTGGCCGCCGACAGTACGTTGCGGGTGCCTTTAACCGCCGGATCTACCAGGTCTTTCTGGGCATCCTTAAAACGCAAGGTAAAAGGAGAAGCCATGTGAATGATTGCATCGGCTCCTTCAGCAGCCTTATCATATGAGCCTTCTTTCAACAGATCGGCTTCCCAAATTTCAAGATTTCCTTTGCTATCGGACGCAAACTCTTCTAAGTGCTGATATTTTTTCTTTATTTTCTTGTCGCGGAGCGTGAGTCGCACGGTGTATCCTTTGTCAAGCAGTTGCTTTGTTACCCATGAACCGATGTAACCGGTACCGCCGGTAACCATGATTGTCTTTTTCATTTTGCATTGATTTTTAATTGATTTATTACACAGCTCAACACAACAGAAAACCGAATGTTCGTTCGGTTTGATTATTTATTTCTTATTAATGGCATTCCATGAAAAAGTAACTGCACTTTTTCTTTGGCGTTCAATGTCTTCAATTTGATTTTTTAATTGTAGTTCCACCAGCGTGCAAATATTCCCGTGCACCAGCTCGCCCATCAAAGCCGGGTGCATGTCAATAAACTTTTGTGAGTTAATGCCTTTGGCAAAAAAGCGTACAATATCCACGTAATACTTTTCCCCCTCGGTTTTTGTCTGCTGGTCGATGGTGGAAGAGTTGCTGGCCTGCTGAACAAACCAGAAAATGAGCGGGTTTGATATGTAGTAATCATACATGGCATTCCACATGTTGAAAAACTGCGATTTCAACGGCTCGTTTTCATCAAGGTTGTTTTGGATAAGCTTTTGTAAATCACGCTTTTTGTTGAGGTATATTTCCCTGATGATCTCATCTTTGCTTTTAAAATGATAATAAATCGTTCCGGTAGCCACCTTGCTCTCTTCAACAATTTGCGACATAGGCGTTGCCTGGATGCTTTGTTTGGCGACCAATTTAAGCGTTGTGGCCAAAATCTGTTCTCTTTTAGTCATAATGCCGAATGAATATTCGGTGCAAATATAGGGTTTTATTATCTATTACCGCTCTTTGGAATGCGTACGAAAATGAGCAAGGTGAATCAGGATAGTTGATTATTTTGTGTTCGTCTATAAAGCCTGGCTGTTGCTCATTTCCTCCCTGCTACCCTTTAATCTTCGCCTAAAGCGAAGAAACAGCTACAAAACCAGCTGTTTAAATAGTTCTTCCGCCTTAGACGGATAGAGTTAGAGGGGTAAAGACGAAAGGTGTGATATTTCAGGCAAACGCTGCTTAAGCCCATTAAAATTAGAAAACTTGTATACTTGTCTGCTTTACATTATCTTTACGCATTGAGGAGCAGGTACTAATTCGTTTTAAGATTATTGATTTATGTTTACGGGAATTGAAGAAAGTGAAGATCAAAAAACATTCAGGGCAGAAGAAGCTGCCTCTGTGATTCAAAGTAACAGCCAGGTCATAGCAGAAAAGGTTGTCAGAAATATTTTTTCAGCGAATCCGGAAGTCTGGGACAAGTATGGTCAGAAAGGATTTGAACTGAGTGTCAGAGACACAGAAAGTCATATCCCCTATCTTGTTGAGGCTGTAAGATCCTCAGATTTCACCATCTTCACAGATTACATTCTATGGGCAAGGCAATTGTTTCAAAGCCTCAACATGCCAGAAAATACCATGATTGAAACTGTGAGTGAATTGAAGAATGTTTCGGATCTTTATCTTGATGATGACCAGAAGCCCTTGGTGCAGCCTGTATTCACTGCGGCCGAAAATGCTAATCATCAGCCTCTGCAGATTGGAGATTCCTACATCTTGCAAAGTAATCCTTTGTATGTTGAGCTGAAAAGTTTCTTTGAGGCACTGATGGATGCTGATCGCCGAAAGGCAGGTCAAATTATATTCGATGCTGTTGACCGTGGTGTTTCTATAAAGGATATTTATATATACGTGTTCCAGGTGTCGCAGTACGAGGTGGGGCGCCTGTGGCAGGAGAATAAAATCAGTGTTGCCAAAGAGCATTTCGCTTCAGCAGCCACACAGCAGATAATGTCTCAATTGTATCCAAAAATATTTACGGGTGAACGAAACGGCGGGAAGATGGTTGCGGCCAACATAGGTGGCGATCTTCATGAAATGGGCATCAGAATGGTGGCCGATTTTTTCGAGATGGAGGGGTGGGACACCTTTTTCCTGGGGGCCAATACGCCCCTCGATAGTATGATGGATTCGGTCAGGGAGTTTTCACCGGACTTGTTGGCGCTTTCTGCCTCTCTGCCTTTTCACCGCTCAAGAATGAAAGACTTTGTAGCTATGATTAAGGAAGAATTCCCGGAAACACATGTAATGATTGGCGGCCGCGCGGTTAAAAATGGAAAAGATGACCTGAATTATTTCGGGGCCGACAGTTATGGAAGCAGCGCCCGTGAAGCAGTAGTTATAGCCAGAGACTTAATTTAAAAATTCCGGATGATTACACGTGGAATAGGAATATCGCTTACAAGACAGGGAATTATCGACCGAATTTGGTACGATAGTTTTGAAGTTCAAACATTGGTTGAAAAGGAAACCCCTTTTATCAGGATAGTGGATCCGGGAAGCAGGCAGAAAGCCATGGATTTGTTTCATCAGGTCAATAGCGGTCATGCTGTATTTGGTTATGAACTTGATTTGTTGTCGGAAAACTATTCAGTGAACCTGGATTTTGGAGGGTTTGAGCTGAATGGAAAACTGCTTGTTTTTGGCATGGAAAAAAGCAAGGATTCATCGGATTTTATGAATTACATGCAGCAGATAAATAATGAGCATATAAATACTATCCGTGTCCTGAAGAAGGAACAGTCGCTTGCCGGGGAGAGCGGGAAAGAAAAGAAAGGCGATGACGAGATTTTGATCGAAGAAATAAGCCGCTTAAATAATGAGATGGCCAATGTTCAGAGGGAACTGACTAAAAAAAACACAGAGCTTGAGCATGTTAACAGGCTGAAAAATAGTTTTCTGGGAATGGCAGCACATGACTTGCGGAACCCGTTGAATGTCATTATCAGTTATGCCGATTATATTTTAGATGAAGCAGCAGAAAAGCTAGAGTCTGAACATGCAGATTTTCTAAATCGCATCGTCCGGTCGTCCGATTATATGCTTGGCTTGATAGAAAACCTTTTGGATTATGCCAAAATTGAAGAAGGACGCCTTGATCTTGAAAAAACAGGTTTTGATATTGTCTCGCTGGCAAGGCATTCGGTCGAAGCCAATAATGTGCTGGCATCCGGAAAGAATATCAGAATTGATTTAGAAAGCTCCTTTGATAAGCTCATGGTAAGCTTCGATTATCTCAAAATGGAACAGGTGTTTAATAACCTGCTCTCTAATGCTGTAAAGTTTTCTTACCCAAAATCTAAAGTAAAATTTAACATAGAAAAAAAGAAACAATTATTATATTTGACCATCAAAGATTTTGGTAAAGGGATTAAGGCTGAAGATATAGATAAGCTGTTTGTTCCTTTCAGTAAGATCAGCCATAAGGGCACCGCCGGAGAAAAGGGTACTGGGCTTGGCCTCACCATTGTCAAACGGATTATTGAGGCGCACTCCGGAACGATAGAGGTGGATAGCGAGATGGATAAAGGGACAAGTTTTATCATTAAAATTCCCATAGATCAGAATGATGCTAGCTAAAGCAAACATATTAATTGTTGAGGACGACGCTGATTTAGGCAATATTCTGTCTTTGTCATTGCAGAAAGAAGGTTATCACACAAGGGTGGCTGGAAATGCAGAGCAATGTCTTGAGATTATTCATGATTTTCATCCTGATTTTCTTATCGTTGACTACGGTTTGCCTGATAAAACCGGTGCGGAACTTATTAGTGTGGTATCTGATGCCTTGCATGCCAGGATGCCCGGAATTCTGATAATCTCTGGCTTTCGCTCAGACGATGAGTTTATCGACAGCATTATCGACAAGGGCGCTGTTGACTTTATCCGAAAGCCCTTTCAAACCAAAGAACTGCTCAGGAGAGTCAATGCCTATTTTAAAATCAGGAGCCTGGAGAGTAAACGTCTTCGTTTGCTGAAGGAGTACCATGCAGTGCTCGACCTGTCGGGGGAAATTGTTTTTCATCTGGATAAAAGCCTGAGGTTTACCCATCTTAACAATGCTTTTGAGGCTCTAACTAAATATAAAGTCAACGGTTGGTTAGGAAAATCGCCCATCGAAATAATTCACGAAAGTGATCGGGCTGTGTTTGAAAGAAGTTTTAAAGAAGTAGCATCAGGAAATGAGGTGCAGATGTTTGAGGTGCGCATCACGCGTGCTGACGGCTCTAAATTTCCTTTAAGCTTGAGGTTGGCTCTGCTAAGCAACGACAGTGGTGAAAAATCGGTGGTGGGCGTAGGTCAGGATCTTTCAAACTTCAAATGGCTCCACGAAGAATCATATGATAAGGGCAAGGATCAAAAAGAAATTATTGAAAAAGATAATTCTGATCTGGAACCACCAATCAGAATGAAACAAATCAATAACGACATCCTGACAGAAGCGCTGGCCAGCTATTCGACCATAGTTGGCAAATCGGTTGAAAACCGGATTTATAAGCTCGACCAGGATATTTCGAGTGATATTTCAAGCCTGGGGAACCTGCTTGGAAAAAACTTTGCTACACCCAGGGATATCATCAATCTGCACACCGGATTTCTCAAAAAATTCTCAGTCGGAAGCCCTTCGCGCAAAACAGAGGTTATCAGCGAAGAATCGAGGATTGTCCTGTTAAAGCTGATGGGAAATTTAGTTTTGTATTACAGAAATGAATGTGTCAAAAACAACAAATGATGGATAATTTCATATTAAAGCTCTTCATTTCGGGAGATACCAATCGTTCGAAAAGAGCACTTCAAAATGTCAGGAAGATTATTGAAGGGAAGGATTACATCCAGTTGGATGTGATTGACGTTTTGGAGGATTCAGAGCCGGCTGAGACCTATAAGGTGCTTGCCACACCCACGCTGATAAAATTCGCGCCGCCACCGGCACGTCGCGTTGTGGGCGATTTCAGGGATACAGATAAGATTGTTAATTTTTTGCAACTATAATTTTTAGCTATGAGCATGGAAAAGAAAATAAAAAAGCTGAAAACCGATATTCCGGGGTTTGATCATATTTCGCAGGGAGGCTTACCCCAAGGAAGAACCACGCTTGTTTCAGGATCTGCCGGAAGTGCCAAGACATTATTTGCCGCCCAGTTTTTAGTTCAGGGGATTATGAAAGGTGAGGGCGGAGTTTTTGTGACCTTCGAAGAATCGCCCGACGACATCAGGAGCAACCTTCATAGCCTGAACTGGCCAGTGGAAGAGTATGAAAAGAATAACAAATGGGCTTTTGTGGATGCCTCGCCCAGCGTTGGGGAAACACAACTCGAATTGGGTGATTACGATTTTGCCGCCATCCAGGCACGCATAGAATCCGCGGTGAAAAGAGTGCATGCAACCCGAATATCCCTCGATTCACTGGGAGCTGTATTTAACCAGTTCGACAATCCGAATATTATTCGTCGCGAGTTATTCAACATTACCCGGGGCATCAAAAACCTTGGCGTCACTACGCTGCTCACCACCGAACGAATGGATGAATATGGCCGCATCGGGCGCTATGGTGTGGAAGAATTTGTGGCCGACAACGTGATTATTCTGCGCAACATTCTGGAGGCTGAAAAAAGGAGAAGAACCATCGAAATCCTTAAATTCAGAGGAACAACACATCATAAAGGGGAGTATCCTTTTACCATCACCTCGGATGACGGCCTGGTGATTATTCCGCTTTCGTCGCTTGAGCTGAAGCAGCGGAGCACCAATATGCGTGTTACTTCAGGAAGCAAAGAGCTCGATAATATGTGTGGCGGGGGCTTTTTCCGCGACTCCATCCTTCTCGCTTCCGGTGCCACGGGAACCGGAAAAACGCTGCTTTCGACGGAGTTCCTTGCGGGCGGGGTCAGGGCCGGCGACCGCAGTCTTTTGTTTGCCTTTGAGGAAAGCCGTGAGCAACTTTTCAGGAACGCCAACGGTTGGGGTATCGATTTCGAAAAAATGGAAAAGGAGGGCAAGCTCAAAGTGGTTTGCTTGTATCCTGAAACTGCCGGACTGGAGGATCACCTGCTAAATATCAAAAAGGTGATCGATGATTTTGATCCCCAGCGTATTTCCGTCGACAGCCTCTCGGCACTGGAGCGGGTCTCCACAATTAAAGGGTTTCGCGAATTTGTGATTTCAATTACTTCCTACATCAAAGAGAAACAAATGACCGGGCTTTTCACTTCCACCACTCCATCACTGATGGGTGGAACTTCAATAACGGAAGCGCATATTTCAACCATTACCGATTCTATTATCCTGCTCAGGTATGTGGAGTCGTATGGTGAAATGCGCCGCGGACTGACCGTTTTAAAGATGCGTGGCTCGAAACATGAAAAAAATATCAGGGAGTTTATGATCGATAATTCGGGAATGCATATTGGCAACCCTTTCCGGGATATTTCCGGAATCATATCCGGCAATACGCTGCAATCGAATGTGCAGCGCGAAATTGAGCGTATGGATAATTTGTTTGATGAAGAACAGAAATAAATGCTATGGTTCAGAAGTCCCCAAAAGTTTTAATTGTCGATGATGACCAGGACATCCGGGCCGGGTTTGAACTGGTATTAAATAAAGCGGGCTACGAGGTGAGCTCTGCATCTTGCCTTTCTGAGGCTGAGGTGAAGGTCCATTCTGATATGCCGGACATTATATACATTGACAGGATTTTAGGAGATGAAGATGGAATCAACCTGCTGAATAAATTATTAAGCAATGAGAAATTCAAGCATGTATTCAAAGTACTCATAAGTGGTCAGGCAACATCAGGGAGTGAGGTGTCAAGCGGGCTCAATAATGGGGCGGACGGATATCTCATAAAACCTATAACTAATAAAGAGCTTATAGCACAAACCAACAAGTTTCTTAGACAACGCAGCGATCTTGTACAACTTTATCAGTCCGAAAAAAGGCTGAGCAAAATCATCAACAGCAACCCGGATGCTATCATAATTTTGAGCAAGGAAGGAACTATCCGCTTTGCTAATCCGGCGGCTGAAAGACTGATTAAAAAACAGGGTGAATCGCTTGTTGGTCACGAATTTGGGATGCCGGCAGTGGCAGAAAGTTCAGCCGAGGTGGTGGTTCGCTCTGATGAAGGATATGCTGTGATTGCCAGTATGAACTTTGTTGAGGAAAAGTGGGGTGGTGAAGATGTTTTTATTGCCACTTTACGTGATATCACCGAAAAAAAGCATGCCGAAGAAAAAGCGGCACACCTAAACTCTTTGCTGGAGGCCATCAGCAAGATTAACCAACTGATAGTTCATGAGCAGGATAAAGCTACGGTTTTTAATAAAGCTGCCGAATTATTGCAGAAAACGCATAATTACAGCGGTGTAGCAATAGCACTTTTTGATGATGACAAGCAAAAGTACAGAGTATATGCAAATTCAGGAATGCACTATTTTCCGCTCGATTGGGAAGCTGATATAAACGGGGAGGGCAACGTTCCGGCATGTATGAAGGATTTGTTAAAGAAGCGAAAGACAGTAATCTGTAATAATGAATCACATTGTCAGGATTGTCCGTACAATCGTTCTTTAGAGGAGAATCAGATGGTTGTGAGTATGGTGATGTCGATTGAAAACAAACTGTCAGGTATACTTACAATCACACTTTCTAAAACAAACATCCTTTCCGAGGAAGAGAAAGGCCACCTCAGGAGTATTTCGGGTGATTTGGCTTTTGCGTATGAAAAATTTCGCATATCAAGATCGCTTCAAGAGAAGGAGAAACAATACCAGCAGCTTTTTGAGCGATCACCGGTGGGCATATTTCAAACCACTTCGCAGGGAGAGGTGGTGTCCATTAACACTGAAATGGCCCGGATACTGGAGTTCGATAGTGTTGAAGATGCTTTGACCCG
>JASMTJ010000338.1:0-7934 GCA_041694335.1 Bacteroidales bacterium | reverse complement strand
TTTTCAGGTTGGGCGACGGCTGGATGGGCAGTTGATATCGTGTTTTGTGCGTATAGTTTTTACATTTTATCCAGGTCAGATCGCAATACCCGTTAATCCATCCCTCACCATTGACCATGTTGGCATACTCGGCGACTGTCATGCCATGTACGATGGGCACGGGATGCATCCCGACAAAGGATTCAAACCCGGGTTCCAAAACAGGTCCTGCCACATAAAAACCATTTGGATTGGGGCGATCCAGAATCACCAGCTGGATGTCATTTTCGGCACACGCTTCCATCACCAGCGTCAAAGTAGAGATGTAGGTGTAAAAACGGGCCCCCACATCCTGAATATCAAATAAAATGATATCGATGCCTTTCAGGTCTTTAGGTTTAGGTTTTTTGTTATCCCCATAAAGAGAAATGACCGGCAACCCTGTAACCGTATCGGTGCTGTTATACAAGTATGCTCCTGCTTCAGCATCTCCTCTGAAGCCATGCTCAGGAGAGAATATCTTTTTAAGGTTGTAGTCCATGGAAATCAACGTGTCGACGAGATGGGTGCCGTTCACCATAGAGGTATGGTTAGCCACCACTGCGAAAGGCTTATTCCCAATAAACGACAGGTAAGGCCATTTTTGCGCGGCTCCGGGAACGACGGCATTGTCGGGAGCCATCTGTGCATGAAGTAAATTACTCAACAAAAGAAGTACGATTGTCGAAACAATTTGATATTTTCGCATTGCTTATACGGTTACTCAATAAAATAATTTGAAAACAGCTTTTTTCATAGCCAAAAGAACACTTGCCAGGGATAGCTTTAATTATTCCAGGCCACTGATACGCATTGCTATTTTGAGCATCGTTTTGGGTATCAGTGTAATGATTCTGTCTGTGGCCATTGTTACCGGATTTCAAAAAGAAATCAGCGACAAAGTTACAGGATTTGGTGCACATATCCGTATTACTCCGTTCAATTCCAACCGATCTTATGAGACCCCGCCGGTAAGCACTCAGCAGGAGTTTTACCCTGAAATGGGTTTTGAAGAGGTGAAAAATATCCGGGTGTTTGCCACCAAAGCTGCCATTGTGAAGAGCAACGATGTGATGCAAGGGGTTGTACTTAAGGGTATTGGCCGTGATTTTAACTGGGATTTTTTTGAGGATAAAATGGTAGAGGGAGACAGGATTGCTTTTAAAGAGGAGGAAGCATCGATGGATGTATTGATATCGAAGAGCCTGGCCGACCTGCTTCAGATAAGTGTGGGCGACAAACTGCGCACCTATTTTATCATAGGCAACCATCAGCGGGGACGCCCCTTTGAGGTGGCCGGTATTTTTGACACCGGGCTCACGGACTTTGACAACCGTTTTATCATTGGGGATATCAGAAACATCCAGGATTTGAATGGTTGGGAGCCGCATGAGGTGGGGGGCTTTGAAGTGGTGATCAACGAGTTTGATCAGCTTGAGCAGGTAACTGCTGATGTTTACAACAAGGTGCCTTTTGACCTCAATGTCACAAACATAAAAGACCTTCATCCTGAGATATTTGACTGGCTGAAGCTCCAGGACATGAATGTAATTATTATCCTGATTATTATGGTACTGGTGGCTTCAATCACTATGATAAGCACGCTTCTGATTCTGATTTTGGAGCGAACAAATATGATTGGAATCCTGAAAGCGCTGGGGATGAACAACTGGTCGATCAGGAAGCTGTTTTTATACAATGCCACCTTTATTGTTTTCCGTGGACTAGCCATCGGAAACGCACTGGCACTCGGACTGGCTTTGGTTCAAAAGTATTTCGGGTTCATCAAACTCGATCAGGAGTCTTATTTTATGAAGGAAGTGCCAATAAACCTCCAGATGGTCGATTTGCTTTGGATTAATGCCGGAACGCTGGTGATATGCTTTCTGATAATGATAATTCCTTCTTACATCATTACGCGCATCAGTCCGGTGAAAGCCATCAGGTTTGAATAAGCGATGATAATGCTTTGCTTATCCTGGAAAATGATATAAAAAAAGCGGAACTTTCATCCCGCTTCTCTTTGTCTTATAATCCGTACTATTTTTTATGTAATCCGCACTCTTTTGTGTCCGGATCTTCCCACCACCAACGTCCGGCGCGAATGTCTTCGCCGGGTTCAATGGCCCGGGTACAGGGCTGGCAGCCGATACTCGGAAAACCTTTATCGTGAAGCTTATTGTAAGGCACATTGTATTTTTTGATAAAGTCCCAGACATCTTCGTTACTCCAGTCGATAAGAGGATTGATTTTCAGTAATTCATTTACATCGTCCCACTCAACAACCCCCATGTTTGTTCGCGTTACCGCTTGTGATCGGCGTAATCCGGTAATCCATGCATCATTGGGCCTTAGTGCTCGCTGAAGTGGTTCTGTTTTGCGGATGTGACAACAAAGTTTTCGGTTTTCGATGCTTTTATAAAAGAGGTTAATTCCTTTATCGTTCACCATTTCTTCCACACGGTCAGAATCAGGAAAATACACCTTGATATTAATTCCGTAGCGGCTGTTGGTTCTGGCCAGCACATCGTAGGTTTCAGGAAACATACGTCCTGTATCCAGCATAAAGATGGAAGCCTCCTTGTTGATGCCGGCAATCATGTGTGTCAGCACCTGGTCTTCTGCGCCCAGACTGGAAGCAAAAGTGACCTTACCATCAAATTCATTTAAAAAATAACGTAAAACCTTTTCGGCTGGAGCACCCTTGAATGTTTTATTCAGTTGCTCTATATCTATATTTTGTATCATAACGTCTATTAAATAGTCACGCAAAGAATGCAAAATTAATCTTTCCGCAATAATTTCAAAATGAATATCAATGATGTTTCAGTTCATGATAATGCCGGGTGTAAAAATAGACCAAACCCAACACAAATGTGGCTGCAGCTATTCCTATGGCTACATTGTAGTAAGGTGGTGCCACCAGAGCGAGCCTGATAAAAACCGTGGCCAGCGCAAACCCTGAATTCCTGAACACTACGATGTAAGAAGTGCTGTAGCGAAGGGCAATCAATACCAACAATATATCCGTAAATATTAAAATAGTGTAAAAAGTCTCAAAAAAGTCAGTGCCGGGCTCTGTTATGAAAAACAGCCCCAGGTGATCAATACCCATTATCACAAAAGCCACAGCAAGAACAAGGGCTACAAGTTTTTTGAAATTAATGTAGGCTTCCTGATCGTCAAAGGTTATCGATTTGCTTGGCTTTGCTACTATCCGGTTAATCAGAACTATCAGCAGGAAAATCGCCAAAGCACCAAAAGAATCAGTAATCATGTATAGGATCTCGTTTAAGTCCTGCTGCCAATCAAGGGGTTGATGGAATGCGCCAAATGCTTTAAAAGCATCTCTTAAGAGGATCAGCGTTAGCAGTTCGAATTGTTTTACCAATGATCGGGTGATCGATTCGGCGAGCGTGAAAATCAATAAAATGACCTCATAGGCAAGCAGTGCAACAAAAACCACGTTGATGGCATCGAAAAAATTTGTCGAAACCATGTCTGACAGCCAAAGCGGAAGAAGCTCCATGATGTTTAGCTGAATCAGAATAATATAGCCGATATAAATGATGACCAGTGATGACCCTACAATCCTGTTGTTTTTTGAGCTTTCCCAGAAATGGAATAACCTGTCATGAAAATCCGCGATTGATTTTATTGGTGATCTCATTGCGAAAAGTTTAGTTATCCAAAGATATCTTTTTTACAGAAGAATTTAAAGTTTGAAGCCTTTTTTGTAGCTTGCACATATGTTTTCTGCTTTTAAACCTGAAACTGACTTTTACAGAATGACAGCTCTGATACTTAAGGGTTTATAATTAATGAACTGTTATAGAAATATTTAATAAGGATGGAAAGAATACATTTTATTGCCATCGGAGGCAGTGCGATGCACAACCTGGCTTTAGCCCTGCATTACAAGGGATCCAAAGTAAGTGGTTCGGATGATGAGATTTTCGAGCCTTCGAGAGGGCGATTAAAGAAACAGGGGCTGTTGCCAGAATCGGAGGGCTGGTATCCTGAAAAAATCACAGATGAACTGGATGCTGTGATTGTGGGAATGCATGCGCGTAAGGATAATCCTGAATTATTGAAGGCTAAAGAAATTGGACTTCCTATATTTTCTTATCCGGAGTATCTTTATGAACAGTCGAAGGACAAAACACGGGTAGTGATTGGTGGAAGTCACGGAAAAACCACCACCACGGCCATGATTCTGCATGTATTGCATAAACTGAAAATGGATTGTGACTACATGGTGGGGGCTCAGTTAGAAGGCTTCGATACCATGGTAAGGCTTACAGAGAATGCTCCGGTGATGATTATCGAAGGCGATGAGTATCTGACATCACCTATTGATCGGCGTCCGAAGTTTCATCTCTACAAGCCTCATATTGCTGTGATTACCGGTATTGCCTGGGATCATATGAACGTATTTCCGACGTTAGAAAACTATCTCGAACAATTTAAAGAGTTCCTGAACGTAATTGAACCCGGTGGCACACTCATTCCCTGTTACGAGGATGAAGAAGTTAAGAAGTTGGTTGAAACTCATTCACGGAAGGACTTAACGATTCTTCCCTATAAGGTTCCTGAATACAATTCAGGAAACGAAGAGGTGTTTATCAGGGAAAATGAAAAATCCTACAAAGTGGCTGTTTTTGGCCGCCATAACCTGATGAATATTGAGGCTGCCAGGAAAGTGTGCATTGAGCTTGGTGTGAATGAAGCTGATTTTTACAGAACCATTGCAAGTTTTAAAGGTGCATCCGGACGACTACAAAAGATGAGCGGAAATGCTTCGCAAGTGGTCTATCGCGACTTTGCTCATGCCCCATCCAAGGTTAAAGCAACGGTAGAAGCTGTCAGGGAAATGCATCCTGAAAAGAAAATAATTGCTGTATTAGAGCTGCACACATTTAGCAGCCTCAACAAGGATTTCCTACCGCATTACCAGAACAGTATGTCGGCCGCAGATGAAAAAGTGGTTTTCTACCTTCAGCATACGTTGAAGATGAAACGGCTGCCTGAGCTGCATCCCGCAGAAGTGAGAGAGTATTTTAATGAAAATGATTTAGCGGTAATCAACAGCAGCGGAGAGCTTAAGCAGTATCTTGACGGACTGCAGCAAAGTGAATCTGTGTTGTTGTTGATGAGCTCGGGGAACTTTGGCGGAATTCAGCTGGCATAAAAAAAAGACCATCCTGAAAAAGAATGGTCTTTTATATCTGTTAAGTGATAACGGTTATCCGTTCATTGATGTGAGGAATTCCTCGTTATCTTGTGTGAATTTCATCTTGTCTTTAATGAATTCCATTGCTTCAATTGGTGTCATATCCGCAAGGTGGTTTCTCAGAATCCATACACGCTGCAGCGTTTCTTTGTTAAGCAGCAGGTCTTCGCGACGCGTACCCGAAGAAATAATGTCCACAGCAGGCCATACTCTCTTGTTTGCCAAACGACGGTCGAGCTGAAGCTCCATGTTACCCGTACCTTTAAATTCTTCAAAGATAACCTCGTCCATTTTCGAACCGGTATCGATAAGCGCTGTAGCCAGTATGGTGAGCGATCCACCTTTTTCAATCTGGCGTGCAGCACCGAAGAAACGTTTTGGTTTTTGCAATGCATTCGCTTCCACACCACCTGATAATACTTTACCTGATGATGGTGAAACAGTGTTATGCGCACGTGCCAGTCGGGTGATAGAGTCGAGCAGCACCACTACATCGTGACCACTTTCCACCATGCGTTTTGCTTTTTCCAAAACGATGTTTGAAATACGCACGTGACGTTCAGCGGGCTCATCAAACGTAGAAGAGATAACTTCTGCATTTACGTTACGCGCCATGTCGGTAACCTCTTCCGGACGTTCATCGATAAGCAATACGATAAGGTATGCTTCTGGGTGGTTGGAGGCAATGGCATTGGCCATTTCCTTAAGCAACACGGTTTTACCTGTTTTAGGCTGCGCCACAATCAAGCCACGCTGACCTTTTCCGATAGGAGAGAAGAGGTCGATGATTCTTACAGAGAGGTTATCTTCGCGTTTGTGCGATGTGATGTTAAACTTCTCGTCAGGGAACATCGGCGTGAGGTAGTCGAAAGGAATCCTGTCGCGAATAGCCGCAGGGTCTTTTCCGTTGATTTTTTCTACCTTAATCAGTGGGAAGAACTTCTCGCCATCTTTCGGAGGACGGATGCTTCCGCGTATAGTATCGCCCGTCTTCAGTCCGAAAAGCTTTATCTGCGATTGCGAAACGTAAATATCATCGGGCGAGTTCAGGTAGTTAAAGTCACTTGAGCGCAGGAAACCGTAGCCGTCAGGCATAATTTCCAATACACCTTCGCTGCTGACAATCCCTTCAGATTCAAACGGGAAGAATTCTTCCTGTTGCTTTTTCACCACAGGTCTTTCTGTACGTTCTCTGGGAGAGTGGTCTCTGGAGGAATGCTCGCGGGATGAGTGCTCACGTGGGCGGCGTTCAGGAGTATAGCTCTGCTTTCTTTCAGCTTCGCGCTTTTGAATGTCATCCTGAACATTGTCAAAAGATTTTCTGGCAGGCTCTTCAGTAGCAGGCTTTTTCTCCTCGCTGGCTTCGGGCTTGCTTTCTTCTCTTGGTTTCACCGGCTCCGGGGGCTTCACAATACGGCGACGCCTTCTGGTTTTCTTTTCCGAAGAATCGTCGTCTTTTTTCTCCTCAGAAGCTGGTTGTTCTTCCTGTGCAGGTTTTGCCTCAGTGGCTTCCTTGTTCTTTTTTGGTCTGCCCGGCTTTCTCTTTGGCTCAGTCTTCGCAGTTTCTTTGCCGGGATTTAATGCCTGGTGGTCCAGAATAGTGTATATCAGATCTTGCTTCTTGAGGCCTTCAACTTTTTCAATATTCAGCTCCTTAGCAATCTCTTTGAGTTCTGACACCAGTTTACTGTTTAATTCTATAATGTCATACATAAATTGAATTTTATGATTTTAAAGAGGTGAGTTTGCAAATTTTTTATTTAATGTGAACTTCAAGCTTAAATTTCCCTCTAATAAAGTCCTCGAATTTTTTTTAACAATCAGATAAATGATTGGGAATTGCTGCTTGCAAATATATAAAATATTTGAGATGCAAATGCTTTTTACGTAAAAAATTCTGCTTTATCTTTGCCCGCGTTAAAAACAACGAAAATGATACAGCGAATACAATCTTTATTTTTGGTTTTGGCAATGGTGGCTCTGATTCTTCTGTCTGTGTTCCCAATGGCCATGTTTTATTCTCAAACAGGAGTTTATGAACTAAATGTTTTTGGACTGGAAAGCCTGACCCCCGGTAATGAAATACCTTTTGTCTGGTGGTTTTTCATTCCTTTACCTGCTTTGGCAGGAATTGTTTTAATTCTGGATTTGATTGCACTGCTGTCATTTAAGAAAAGAACCCGCCAAATTACTCTCACCCACGCTGCCATTTTTCTGAATATTGTATTTGTGGTAGGGCTGATGTTTTATTACATCCCGGCGATTGAGGAAAATACAACTACCACCGTTAACTACCGCGATTCTTTGGGTATATACCTGCCGCTGATTTCGCTCGTGTTTACATTGCTGGCGCAACGTTATATTAAAAAAGACGAAAAGCTGGTAAGATCAGTTGACAGGTTACGCTAGTCTTTTATTAGCCACTCGTGGAGCCTTATGGGTTATAACAAGTGGCTTGCAGAGCTTTTTACTATTCCTCACACAGCAGTGCTATGTGGGGACTTTTTTTTCTAAGCAGCTATAAGCTCACAATAGTAATCTGCACAATCTCAGGGACGGAGGTTAAATTCTTCGGCGTTCTTTATCAAAAACCTGCAAATCACTGAATCGACTTCCACTGACAGTAAATTTTAATGCGGTGACATGCTTGTGAAGTCCGATTTTACCAGCCGCACCCGGATTC
>JASMTJ010000337.1:0-1303 GCA_041694335.1 Bacteroidales bacterium | reverse complement strand
GCAATATCCTTATTTAGAGCCCGTTTTGCGGTAATGTAATATCGCGCTTTACTAAAGCCCAAAGTTTCATCTTGCTTCCATGTCAGCTGACTAAAAACGGTATCAGCCGGCATTAAAGGCAGATCGCTATTCAGTTCATCCAACTTGCTATTAATTGCGCTGTAATTCAGCTGCCATGTGAAATCGGGGGTAAGCTCCCACTTTACATCAAACTCGAGACCTTCTATCGCCGCATTGCCCTGCCGCAGTCTGAATAAAGGTAGGTTTGACGGCGCATGAACTGTCCCTGTGTCGGCCTGGTAGATATAATCATCAATAGCGTTGTGGAAAACCGCAGCCTCTACCTGAATATCAGGCGTTAAATAGCTAACCGCAACCTCCTTGTTCAGGGCATACTCCTCCTTTAAGTTCGAGTCACCTTGTTGAAAAGCGGCAACGCCTCCGTGAACACCATTCGCATATAGCTCAAAAATTGAGGGAGCTCTGAAGCCACGCCCTAACCGTTGTATGAACAACCAGTTGTCAGCGACTTTCCAGCTTAAACTCACTGAGCCAGTCAGTGCATTCCATTGCTGTTTATTGAAGTTTATAACCCATTGCTGAGACATATTTGTAGGCTGTTGGCTAATGCGGTCGTATCTTAAACCGAGCTCTGCGATTAAATAATGATTTTCAAAACGCTCATAAATAAACGCAGCTAAGCTCTCGAAGTCCGCATCCGGGACAAGTTGTCCAGTTGCTGTTTTTTGTACTTTTTTGACGTATTCGAGCCCATACTGACCTTGCCAGTGCGCTGACTGGTATTGCTCGGCCAGCAGTTTTAGTTGATAGCGATCCAGTGCCAAACTCAGATCATGAACTGAAGGTTCAAGAGCTTGATATGTAACCCCTGTACCAGCGTCGCGCGTGTTTTTTTGCCAGCTCAGAATACCGTGTAGCGTAAGATCTGAATTGACATGGAGTGCCAAATCAGACACTAAATTTTGATTTACTAGCTCCTGCCCGGTAGGTGTTCCATTTGGCTGTAAGAAATTTTGCTTATTATCAAAGCGGCCATAGCGCAAAGACCAGTCAAGTGATTGTCCGACATACCCAAACGACAAATTAATATCGTTGATATTAAAGTCTGTAAACGGGACTGTGCCATAAAATTTTGGCGCTATATGGCTGGTTAACTCTGTGTCTGATAACTTGCCGGTTGCAAAGTTATTAGCCTTTGAGTGGTTTACAACACCACTCCAGCCCCATTGCTCAAAGCCACCGCCGGCATTTAGGTTAAATTGGGTCAAGTCATTGTTGCTGT
>JASMTJ010000336.1:0-1489 GCA_041694335.1 Bacteroidales bacterium | reverse complement strand
GATTTTGCGCGGATCTCCAGCAAGTATGGATCTTTCCACAGCCCTTGAGCAGCAACGAAATCGATACCGTGCTTGTCCAAGTTGGCTTGGCTTTTGGCTTCGTCGAATTCAAATTCATCCATGAGTACAAATTATTCCTTTTTTACTCATTCCGCAAGATTTGGAGGGAAGCTGTAGTTGCTAACGCCGTGCTTTTCGGGAAGTTGTAGCGGAGCGAAAAATTCGTCCGGCAACAGCACTTTGTTATGCTTTTTGCTCATCCGCCAACTTACGGATCTCATTTGCATGTAGCTGCTCAACAACTCCCGGTACATTTATAGTTCTAAATCTCCCGCCAGTTTCAATATATTTATGCTCTTCTTCAGCCTCTTTCTTCGAATAGCCTGCGAAATCACATAGGCTTGTAAAATAGTCATTCGCATATCGATAGGCAGCTACAAAGTCATCAGTAGTTGTGCCAACCGATAGATATTTCTCCTTCCCTTGCCCATTGACTTCAACTTCAAGAAGAACGCTTCTATCAGCTAAATCTTTGTATATTTCCGGAAGGCCCAAGCATCTACTGAGGTGATGAATAGTCACACAAGCATTAAGCAAATAAAAACTGAAAATTTTATCTGGATCTTTGTTTCTTAATACAAGGTCTATTTGCCACCTAGCACTAGCCAACGAACTTTCAATGCTTTTAAACATTTCAGCATTAACTTCAGGCACTCCCGAACTAGGCTCACCTGAAAAGAAAACCTTATGAACTCTTGGGTGTATTTTGAATCGCCCTTTAAAAGCACCAAAATAATCTGTTTCTTGGAGCCTATCAAAATATGAAAACAGCTCATTTCTATGTGAATGGAAAGCATCTAGATTGTTTTTATGATTTGTAATTGTGATCTGTTTTGCTGTCTGCTCCGTAGAGTGTAACCGAGATACCAAGACAGTTAGCGGCAACGCTAGAGAAAGAAAGGTAAGAGGGATTGCACTAATAGCAAAGAATTTAGTGAGACCACTAGACGAAATATCAATCTCATATCCTTCCCATGCAACAACTCCGAAAACAAGGAAATATGAAATAGGAAGAAGAATGCTCAGCCAAAGTAACCCCTGTTTTAGAAGCCCCTTTTCTGGATGTAATTTAAAGGAATCACGACCTAAAAACGCTCCTATCATCAAAGATACGAGAAGTATTGGGCCAACAGCTACAGCCAGCAATATTAGTTCTTCCTTCAATCTCTTAATTCTCCATTAGAATAACGCTTTTGTTCAGCGGCGACCTTTTCGAAGTGAAGCGGAGAAAAGGGCGTCCGGTAGAGGCCCATAGGGCCGGAACGAACTGGAACTATTGGTTACTAATGGGTTCGAAAGTAAGCGAACATCATTTATAATGTAGGCTCCGTTCGCCAAGCTTATCGGATATTTACACACATGCGCCACGATGACGGTCGTAAACTTGATCACAAAACATTAGAAGCCATTCGCGTTCGCGCCGTTCAAC
>JASMTJ010000335.1:0-1426 GCA_041694335.1 Bacteroidales bacterium | reverse complement strand
GGAGCTGTCTGATCTGGCTTTTGGCGCCTTCCGGCTGAGCGGTGATATCACCCTCAACTGCTTTGTGGGTGGAAAAGCCAATACCGAAGGCAATGTTAAGCTGAGCACCGGTGCCGCCACCTTCCTGCTCTCCGACAAAAAGAAAGTTGAGCCAGGCCAAAACGGACTGAGCCTGTCCGGAAACGCCTTTACCGGCGCGGAAGCCGGCGGTGCCGTCAGCGGTCGATTCTGCTGGGTGCACCCGGATGAACAGTTCAGGGACAATGCAGACTGGAAGGAACTGTTGAAGATTGAGGCAGGTGGCACTTTTGCCGTTGGAATTGGCGCAGGATTGGACTTCTCACTCAGCATTGTAAGAAACAGGATTATCTTTGGGTGCAAGGGTCGGCTTGTTTTTGGTCCAGGTGCCAGCGGCTCATTTGGAACCATTGTCGGCGCGGATGCTGCTTGGGATTTGCTGGAGGCCACAGTTGAGGTATTACGGGAATCGGATTTTCAGTTTATTAACAATATAGAGCCAACACTTTACAGTCAGTGGGCGGGCAGCCTTTACTTAGGGATTGTCTCAAGTATGTCCGATATATCGGATTTAATTACTGATCCCGCACACTTTAGGATGATGTGGGGCCGAAGAGAGGAAAGAAAGCTTGAAGCGTATAGGTTGGCGCGATCAATAATTCGGCAGGCCCGGGATTCGGGATCACTGGATGGAATGAATTTTAAAGGAATACCATATAGCTCGCTGCCACCTGAAACTATGGGGATGATGCTTCATGCCCTGACGCAGAACTTTATCGAGTCTCGCGAAGAAGATCAGGAAACTGCCATTCTTTTGGTAATATCTACCATAACTACATGGAGGCAATTATTTGAGGTTTTTCAACATATGTCTCCTGATGGTGGAAAAGTCAATGCTTCGGCCGGCCTAGAAAAAATCTGTGCGATTTTAGATGACGGTTTAGTGGATAATCAATTGAGCCAGTTTCAGCGCTGGATAATGTCTGGGTTGTCCGCCACGCCCAAGTTTAAGTCCCATGAGTTAGCTTGGAAAAAAATACCAGTTCAACAAAAAAACGAGCGAATCACTCAGCGACTGGCAATGCTTTATAGTAGTAATCGTTATAGCAACTACGCATGAAACCTTAGCTCCCTGAACAGCGAAAACTGATATATTCTTGGTAGTGTTTAGATTTAGGGGGTCTGGATTCACGATGCAAGGTCGTGTTGGCACCTGCGGAGTTATAATTAGCTCCACCTCGCATGACTTTTTCTTGCCCCGATGGAGGGCCTTTAGGGTTGGTCTTTTCGCTACTCTGATAATAGGTTTCGTCGTACCAGTCATAAATCCACTCAGTAGCATTTGCATTTAAATCGTAGATACCTAAGGGACTGGGTGGATATGCTCCCACTGGCTGAATGGTGTGTC
>JASMTJ010000334.1:0-1523 GCA_041694335.1 Bacteroidales bacterium | reverse complement strand
CACCAACAGGTTGGCATCCTGGATAAGGATGCGGGCCAGGGCCACTTTTTTCTTCTGCCCGCCCGAAAGTGTTCCTGCACTCTGATCCAGGTTGCTGATACCAAACCGTTCAAGCACTTCCCTGATGCGCTGCTCATAATCCCAGGCCTCGGCAGCATCCATCTTTTCCAGCGCCTCCTGAAGCGCTGCATTGTTTTGATCAGTGAGGTTGTCCGTGGCAGCCTGCATCGCTTCCTGGTAGTTACGGATGGTGGTTATGATGGGGGTGTCACCATCATAAATCACCTCACCAACAGTTTTGTCAGCATCCAGCACAGGGTTTTGTTCAAGGTAAGCCATCCGCAGCTCCTTGTGTGCAGACACCTCACCTTCATCCGGAATTTCATTTCCTGTAAGTATCCGCAGCAGCGTGGATTTTCCCTTCCCATTACCGGCCACCAAAGCAGCCTTTTGTCCGCGGTCAATACCAAAACTCAAATTCCCGAAAAGGAGCTTCTCGCCGTAGGTCTTGCTTATATTATTCGCCTGGATTAGATTCAATCTTTGTGTTTTTAAGTTAATAAGTTTTTAGGTTCACAGGTTCAATGCCTTTCCCATAATTTCCTCCAAAATAGCTTAGAAACATAGTAACGAACAAACCTCTTAAACCTGCTCACAAAATTGCAAAAAATAACGCATAAAAAAGCCGTTACCTTTTCGGGCAACGGCCTTTTGTTAATATATGTGATTGATTAGAGTTGCGGTCCGGCTTTTACGAGGCGTTTGGCTTCTTCGCTGTCGGTGAATTTATCGAAGTTATTGATAAACTTCTTCGCGAGATCTTCCGCTGCGCTGTCCCACTTTTCAGGAGTTTCCCAGAGATTGCGGGGGTTCAGCAGGTGGCTGTCCACGCCGTTCACCTTCCTGGGAACTTGAAGATTGAACACCGGAAGCGATTCAAATTCTTCCTTGTCAATCGAGCCATCCAGAATAGCATCGATGATAGCTCTGGTTGAAGGCAGATCGATACGTTTGCCCACACCGTGAGGTCCGCCAATCCATCCGGTGCTTACGAGGTAAGCGTTTGCACCGTGCTCATCCATCTTACGGATTAGCTCATTGGCATACATCGTAGGATCGAGCAACAGGAAGGCTGCGCCAAAGCAGGCCGAGAACGAAGGTACCGGTTCGGTAATGCCGCGCTCTGTTCCGGCAACCTTTGCGGTATATCCGGAAATAAAGTGATAGCGCGTCTGATCTTTAGTCAGCTTGGCTACCGGAGGCAATACGCCGAAAGCATCCGCCGTAAGGAAAATCACGTTTTTGGCGTGTCCTGCCTTAGACACCGGCTTCACGATATTGTTGATGTGATAGATAGGGTAGGAGACACGCGTATTCTGTGTTTTTGAACTGTCGGCGAAATCCACCTTGCCATCTTCTTTCACCACCACGTTCTCGAGCAGGGCATCACGCTTGATAGCGTTGTAAATATCCGGCTCTTTTTCAGGATCGAGGTTGATGGTTTTGGCATAGCAACCACCCTC
>JASMTJ010000333.1:0-1394 GCA_041694335.1 Bacteroidales bacterium | reverse complement strand
AGAACAAGCAGGGTTATGTCAACACCGACGACGCACGAAGCATTATCGACAAAATATCCTACAAAAGCTATGAGGCTGAATATAAAGTCATGCTTATCTGGATGACGGAATTTCTTTATCACGCAGCGGCCCCCAGGTTGCTGAAGGTGATTGAAGAGCCGCCACCAAAAACCCTCTTTTTGCTGGTTTCGCACCAGTCTGACAAAATAATTGGTACGATACTTTCGCGCTCACAAACCGTAAAAATTCCACGATACAAGGAGGATGAATTGCTGAGATACCTCAGGGAAAAGTATCAGGCTGGGGAGGAAGAGGCGCACAATGCTGTGAAGATTGCCAACGGAAACCTTGTGGCGGCACGCGATGCTATTCAAACTTCGGAGATTGAGATGTTTAATTACGAAAAGTTTCGCGAATGGATGCGGATGTGTTTTGCAGCTAAGTTCACTGACATATCCGAATTTGTGGTGGAAGTGTCGCGGCTGGGGCGCGAGCGTCAGAAAAGCTTTTTGAGTTATGGCCTCGATGTGATCAGAAAGTCCATGCTGCTCAACTATGCCGGGCTCGATGCGGCCAGGCTTTCGCCGATGGAAGGAAAGTTTGTACAAGGCTTTGCGCCTTTCATCAATGAAAAAAACCTGGATCAGCTTTACAAAGAATTTAACGATGCAATTTATCATATAGAGCGTAATGCCAAGCCGGATATTCTGTTTACAGATTTATCCATCATTACGACCAAACTCTTGCATGCAGGAAAAAAGTAGGACACTGAATTTTAATTACATTTGCAGGTGGAGTTGGCTTTTACTCCGCATCTAAAAAGGTTGTTTTTTTATCGACGAAAGCAACAAAAAAGCAGTTAACAGGTGTTTTGGATGAACCGGATGTTAAAAACATCCTGCTAAAGCACTGATTATTATATATTTCATTATGGAAAACAAGAAAACCGATATACATAACGACTTCTTTACGAGGGGGTTTTACACTGAGCCAAACCTGATTTCGTCGAATGAAGCTTTTTTTAAGGATGGATGTTGCAAGCTTGATGCACACGATTGGCTCAAAGACATTATCCTTCCTGAAAGCCAGAAGCAAAAGACCTATGTACAAATCCGCTTCAAGAATGATCGCAAGGAGTTTTTCGAAAAAAAGAAAGACCTTCAGCTTGAGGAAGGCGATATTGTGGCGGTGGAAGCCTCTCCCGGACATGACATCGGGGTGGTGTCGCTGACGGGTCAGATTGTTTTACACCAGATGCGCCGCAACAAAATCAACCTGAAGAATTACCAGTTTAAGAAGGTGTATCGTAAAGCACGCATGAGCGATATAGAGAAATGGATTGTGGCGGTGAAGCGTGAAGAAGAGACCAAGATTCAGTCGCGACAGATTGCTGC
>JASMTJ010000332.1:0-1863 GCA_041694335.1 Bacteroidales bacterium | reverse complement strand
TTGGGTGTCAGGCGCAACCACGGTGGTGAACGGCCATTAACAAGGCGGTCAACCGGACGCCAAAAGCGTGGCGCTTTTGGTTCCCTACGCTATCGCTCCGGCGCCGGTTACCTCAGCGTTAGCATTTTCGAGAGGTAGTTGAGTGAAAGATGGGCTCGTAACTTTAGTGCCGGTAATCGGTGTTCTTGGCGTGGTCATTGGTGCTTTGCTGCAAGGCTTCTTCAACCGCAAGAATCAGGCGGCAAACAATCTATCTGAGCTCCAAAACAAAGCCTATTCTGATTTTCTGAACTCTGTGTCGAAAATAGCTGTGGCCCAGCGTAAAGATCAGCGAACTGTCGTAACCGAGGAGCTTTCAAATCTAGCGGACGCCAAGTCGCGAATTTGTGTTTATGGCCATGCTAGTGTTGTTCATCATCTAGCTGATTTCTTGAGAGCTGGGGGTACGTTGCAAACTGAACAAGAAATCCTATCGTTCACGAGATTGTGCCTCCAAATTCGTGAGTCTGTAGGTATGCGCGATAAGGAGCTTTATCCCTCGGATATATCCCAGCTACTGTTTAGTATCGACGTCAAAAATGCCAAAACACCAGGCGCCTGATGCTAACAATCGCAGGCACGGCGACGCCTACTACATTGCGCCTTCGGCTCCATTCCGCAGGCGCGCATGCTGCGGGCGTTAGGCGGCCGAGTAGTGACCGTTTTAGTTTTTAACTCAAGGAACTTTAATGAATCGAGCAAAGGCAACTTTTCTGGAGCTGGTCTTTCCGCCAATATCTAATCAAGAGGCTCACCACTTCAAAGATGAGCCTGCTGCCGAGCATATGAGAGCAAGCGATTTTTATATGATTGGTGGGAAGCCAAAATCGAAATTCAGTAATATCGTCTTTAACGACGATGATATGACGATTTCGTTTGATATTTATATTGCCGATGAAAATAGAAGTCATGGGGTTATAGACATCGGCGAGCTTAAGTCCGTGGCTCATTTTCAGGGCGAGCATTTTGGTCTCTCGCTTACCGAAAATGCTATAGAGATAGTGTATGAAAAAGGGGGCGAAAACTACATTCTTGATAGATTTACGCCTGAAAACATTCTTTGGTATAGATCTAGAAATATGCAAGGCGTTTCTGGGATTGACAACTTCGAAGAACTTTTCAGATACGACCTTCTATATGTAGGCATAGCTAAAGTAGGTGATAGCTATGATCGGCTTATCAAAAAAGGACATCACGCGAGACAGGCAATACTATCAAATGAGCCGCAGCGATACCCAGGTGCAAGAGTTTCCGATGAGATTTTTCTTTTCCTTTTCCGGCTAGAACCGCTATTTATAAGCACGTTTGGGGCCGGAGATGATATTGATCTTGATTTTGATTATCAGCACAAAAAACTTGTTGCTGATGCGGAAAAGGCATTTGTCAGCTTATTGCAACCTGAGTACAACGTAGTCAAATTCAACCAATACCCAAAGAGTTCAGATGGCCTTTTCGATTCAAAACTGGATAGGTACTCCTACTCTATTGGCGAGGCTATTACCTTCAATACTGCGCATGGAAGAATTAAGGGCGGGAGAAATGGTGATCTTGGCGGGCTGTCAAACAAAGCCGACTTCATTTCGGTCGATAAAAAAGAGTCTAAACTTTTCATTTCTGGCATAGACTTCCCAAATGATGAGGTGTAAGCCTAACAATCGCAGGCACAGCGACGGCTTTTCCGTTGCGGCTTCGCCTTCACTACAAATCCGCGCGTGCTGCGGGCGTTAACGGCAAAGGCTTCGGTCTTTTGGGTGGCTCTGTGCCAGAGGCCTTGGTGCCGGGCTTGGCAGCCAAACCCGCTCAATCTGGTGAGCACCAAGGCCG
>JASMTJ010000331.1:0-8561 GCA_041694335.1 Bacteroidales bacterium | reverse complement strand
GGTACTGGAACTCGAGCCAGTGGTCTTTTTCACCATCTACACGGCGTCCACCACCACTGGAGAATGATGCATAGACGGCTGTTGACAATGAAGCTGTTTTACTGATTTTCCAATTGTGGTTCAACGAAATCTGTGGTTTGTGATATTCGTTATAGGAATAACCAGTATTGTAAATCTTTCCTTCGCGGATGCCGTAGTCAGAGCTGGCTTTGATACCATGCTTATGATTACGATACCAATCTATTGTATGCCACGTTCCTCTCTGGTTGTGCCACTGAGGAGCACCAAAAGCAGTCAGTGAAAGGAAATGATCATCGTTGATCTTTTTAGAAACATTCACAAAATAAGAATATCCTTTGAAGTTGGTGGCTTTAACGTAGCCATCGCCTGTTGCAAGTGAACCACTTACGGTCATGGCCCAGTTGTTATCCATCAGACCTGTTGAGGCTGTAAAACTGCGTTTTGTGTATGCGTCGTTACCTGTTGCGAGGTAAAAAGAACCACCTTTTTCAGCATCTGTAGAGTTGGTAATAATGTTGATAGTGCCACCCACAGAAGAAAGGGCGAGTTTAGAAGCACCTAAACCACGCTGCACCTGGATCGTTCTGGTCACGTCCGAAAGTCCGGCCCAATTTGACCAGTATACACGTCCGCTTTCCATATCGTTCACCGGAACACCATTGATAAGCACTCCGATGTTATCAGAGTCAAATCCACGAAGGTTAATTCGTGAGTCTCCGTATCCACCACCACGTTTGGTAGCGTAAACACTGGGAGTGGTCTCAAGGATTTCAGGAAATTCTTTAGTTCCCAGCTTTTCTTCAATATCCTGCGGCTTGATGGTGGATATTGAAACCGGTGTTTCACGGTCTTTAGCAAAAGATGAAACGACCTTGATTTCCTGCAAACCGATTGCGTTCGATTTCAAGGTGACCGTTCCAATATCGTTGTTGCCGTCTTTCACGTCAACACCTATCTCTTTTTTGATATAACCAACATAAGAGATAACGAGAGTATGTTCCCCGGTTTCCGCTTCAAAAGAAAAAGAACCGTCTAAGGCGGTTGCCGTTCCTAATGAAGTTCCCTCAACTTGCACGGTAGCACCAATTAATGGTTCGCCCGTATCTTCATCAGTGATAGTACCACTGACTGTCTGCGCCATAACGTTTATTCCTGCAAACAGCAGAGCAAAAGTCATTAACGCCCCAATCGTGAATTTTCTCATAGATCTGAATTTAATTATGATTTAGCGCTTATTAAAAAATGTTAATTTCCTCGCCAAAAATAAAGAATTCTTTGTGAATAGAGCTTGTCCTGTTTTAAATATCCGTTAAGCTAGTTGTTCTTGTTGTAAGTGCCTGATAAACTGACAGTAAAAATCTTAGTGGTCGTTTGCTTCCCGCGCAGGTTTATTTCGTCAACTTCCTGGAAAACAAATAAATCAGTTGGGTTAAGGAGTTTTTTCAGTTCATAGGACACGAGAAATCTTTTGTTAAATTCATTACAAACCCCTTCAATTCGGGCCGTGGTATTCAACACATCTCCTAAAAAAGTGATTTCTTTCTTTTTAAATCCGATTTCTCCTGCCACAACCTTTCCGGCATGCATCGCCGCTTTAAAATCAGGAGCAGTTCCGTACTTTTTCAGGAAATAGGATTTCTTTCTGTTTATAGCTTCATCAATCATAAAAAAGCAGCGGAGCGCGTTGGCGTTCTTTACTCCCTTTTTTACAGGCCAACTGACAATGATTTCGTCACCCACATATTTATAAATGCTTCCTTTAGTTTGTGAAATCCCTTCGCTGGCAAAAAAGAAAAAATCGTTGAGCATGTTCAGGAATTGTTTGTTGCCCAGTTGCTCGGCCAGTGTGGTAGATGATTTTATGTCGAGAAACATAAATATTCTTTTCTCTTCACGCGGTTGCGAGTAGATTCCAAGAAATAATGCGGCCATCGTGCGTGAGCCAATAATTTCCTGCACGGATATAAAAAGGTTGAATAAAAAACTGACGATAATGCCGTAGGTGACCCCGATAGCAACTCCCTGAGAATTAAAAAATAATTTTAAGTAAGGAAGGATATCACTCCAGCTTTTAGCATTGAGAATCAGAAGAAGTAAAAAGGCCCAAAAGAGAATGGTAATAATGATGACAAAGGTATTAATCAGCACATCCAGGTAGATAGGGACATTACGGACGAGTTTTTTATGAATAAATGTTGAATAAGCAAAGAGAGATATAAATATCAGAATTCCCATGGCCATGCCGGCAAAAAAAGCAATTCGTTCGCTTTGTATGAAATAAAAGTTGAATGCCCCGGTTGCAAGGCCCGCAATGAGTGCCGGAAAGATATTTTTCAGTATGTAGCTTCTTACAATGTAATTCATCGCCAATAAATAATATGTAAAAGTATGAAAAATGGTGTTGGCAAATGGGCATAATTAAAAAATGCAATCAATTTTGAAATTGATTGCATTTTTCTCATTTATATTGTTTTATGGTTTTTGATAAATCTTACTTTCATCCCGATACCCTTGATTATCTTCATACCAGTCGGGAAATTCGGTTCCGCCAGACATCGCCCACTGCGCAAACTTCAAGTGAGCTTTTTCGATAGAGATTTGTTCATAAGGGTAATCGAACGAGATTGGAATATGGATGGCCCAGGGAAGATTTCCTTCCGACTGATAGTATTTATCTTCGTCCGGATTGGTGTTGTCGAAAGCTGTTCCGAAAACCGATTCATCAGCTAGTGAGCTTGGCTCTTGTCCGGGCAAGTGTACCTCATATCCCCGCTCGCTGTTGGCGATGATAAATGGATTGTAAGGAGCTGTTCCCAACGCCTCCGAACCCAGGGGCTCGGTAAAATGAATGGTAACAGTGATTTCTTCCGGTTCGGTATAAGCCTGATCGGCGATGGTGTTTACGAAAGAACCTCCGCTGTTGATGATATCGTAGGCATTCTCGAATACCGGGATGACTGCATTAGCCGGCCCTGATTCAGTGCCATTATTATTCATTTCAAGGTAACCGCTCTCCAGCACCTGCCCTTCAACAGACTCAATGCTTGCGTTTGAAACGGGCAGGATAAAAGCAAATCCATTTTGGAATCCAGCGCCAATGGCCTGGACAACAAACGTAGCCTCCAGGTCAACCACCTCGTTTTCCGCGTTGGTTATCTGGTTAAAGCGGTAATCGACCACCAGGTCATTAAAATCGTAATCTCCCTTCGAAGGCCAGAGGTCTTCAAAAGCCAGTGTGGCATAACTATCCTCGCCCGGAGAATAGTTGTCGAATGCTCTTTCGGCATCGTCAGGATAGGCATCCAGCTCATCAGCAACGCCATCGCCATCGGTATCCGAAGGGTCGTCGCCTTGCTCAAGAATGGTAATTTCGTCCAGGCTTTCGTAGATGCCTACATTGTCAACACCAATGAACTCAGGGCCGTATCCATTTCCGTAATAAGAGCCGTTTTGCCCTTCAGGAGCGATTAATACTCTTGTAACGTTTTGCAATATCGTTTGGATTTCTTGAGCTGTGGCCGGGTTTTTTCCAAGGGTTTTGTTTCCGCTTCCGGTGGTGAAAGTATTCATGCCCCCAATTCTCCAGCCGGTTCCCTGCGTGGCGCTCTCATCCAGTTTGATGTAGAGGGTTTGCCATCCGCCGTTTACCTGGTGCGGCATGCTGGCCATAAAGTCCACACTTAAGACTTTGTTACCATCCGTAATGCGGATATCTCCGGTGTTGGCCTGCATCGACTGCGGCTCAGCCGTGTTTCCTACATAGTAATCATAGGCAATATAATTCCCGTAAATGTTCCCGTGAAACTCTTCGGGAGCCTCAAAAGCCCGCAGTCCTCCTTCAGTATCGTACCCCCACATAAAGCCATCGGTGGAGCCAAAAGGCCCTGACTCCAATGGTGTTTCGGGATGGCTGCTGTGCAGAGCCGATAATTCTCCGTTATCGCGATAAGCCATAAAGCCTTGAAGGTCATTGTCGAAAGTCATTTTTGTAACGAAACTGGTGCTCTTAAGTCCTTTGGTTTTATTAACAGGTACCAGTTTTTGTTGCTGATAGCTGTAGTTCAAACTTCCGTTTTCAACCGCCATCATCTCACCGGCAATTCCTCCGAAATTTGTTCCCACATACAAACTGTCTTTAGCTATGGGCATACTCAATGACGCAGAAAAACTACCTGAATTATCAGAAACCCCCTCCGTAATCAACTGCCCGCCTTCTTCAGGTGATTTGGTAAAAACCTGCCAGCGCAAATTGTCAAAAGCTTCTCCGTTATGGTTTAGTGCAGAGAAGTTAAGGCTTGCAGTTTGGGTGGTCTCAAACATAAATCCCTCCGGAATATCCAAATCGAAAATCGATTCGGGTTCCGCCTCAGGAGTGACTTCCTGATTACGTTCGCATGACGAAAAAAGTGTAATCGCCAAAAGTGAGGCGATGGATAAACTGATGATGTTTTTTATTGTTTTCATAGATCTTTTATTTCTAATCTAGAACTATCAAAATACGTGCAACTTATTTAATCATCTAATAATCAGAATAAAAGCATAAGCGTATTGATGCGCCTTGTTCTAAATCTAAACAATTATTCCAAAATGGGACATGATTTGATTTTTTTAAGCGCTATCAAACATACAACAAATTGTAATTTCGTGCTGTTAAGTGGCTATTATGATTAAGATTGCTTTCGGAAAGGAATATCATCACGAACTACCAGCTAATCATCGTTTTCCGATGGAAAAGTATACGCTGATTCCCGAGCAACTATTGTATGAAGGCAGCTTTACCAGTGAAAACTTTTTTGAGCCTCAAGCCATAGATAAATCCGCTTTGTTGGCTGTACATGATGAAGACTACATCCGGAAGCTTGACAATGGTCTTCTGCACAGGAAAGAGGAGCGTCGTATTGGTTTTCCGTGGAGTAAATCCTTGATTAAAAGAGAAGAAATCATCACTTCAGGAACCTTGCAGGGAGCGCTTTTTGCCATGGAGGAAGGTGCTGCATTTAATGTGGCCGGCGGCACTCATCATGCTTATCGCGACAGGGGTGAGGGCTTTTGCATTTACAATGATATAGCGGTAGCTGCTCAATACCTGCTTGATAAGAATAGAGCCCGAAAAGTTTTGGTTGTGGATTTGGATGTGCACCAAGGTAACGGGACGGCGAAAATATTCGAAAAGGAAAGCCGCGTTTTTACCTTCAGCATGCATGGCGCCAAGAATTATCCTTTACATAAAGAACAGTCTGACCTTGATATCAGCTTGTCGGCCGATATTACGGATCTGGATTATCTTAATCTCCTGAAAAAGAATTATTACTATTTGATTGAAAAAGTAAAACCCGATGTAATTTTTTATCAGTCCGGGGTGGATATCCTGGAAAATGACCGGTTGGGCAAACTAAGTATCACTAAAGCAGGGGTGAGGGAGCGCGACATTATTGTTTTTGAGAAAGCCCATCGACATCAGATTCCGCTTATGACCTCCATGGGCGGCGGATATGCCAGGCATATCAGGAATATTGTAGACGCTCACTGCAATACCTACCGGATAGCCAAGGAGATTTACGATTAATGAAGCGATCCTTGAAAATTGGAATTATCAAAATATTCAATTACCTTTATAAAACATCTTAAAGATAAGCTTATGGATAAAAGACTGGCTTTAAAATCGTTTCTGAGTGGAATTATTGGAGGATTGGTTTATTATGCCGGTGTCCAATGGCTTCTCAGCAGTGGGTTTGCACCCTTCAATGTAGCACCTACCAAAGCTTTCCTTTTGGAAGTAGGTATTTCTGTTCCTTATTTGGTTGTTATTATCAATATAATTTTTGGTGCATTAATGGCCATGTTGCTTGGCATTCTTTATGGGCCTAACATCAACATTGGCAATGGTATCTCTCTGGGTTTTTCGTTGTGGCTGCTATTGATGCTCGCATTGAGCCCGATAGTGGGATGGGGCGTTTTCGGAGTTGGTGACGCTGAGTTTCTTGATAAAACCGATATCTTTTACCTCAAGCCCGGGTGGTCCTACCCGTTACTAATGCTTTTACTGCACCTGTTGTACGGACTGATTTGCGGAATTTTGATTACAAAGTGGGGGGCGAAGCATTTAATGGAAGACGAATAATACTTTTTTGTTTCTTTGTGCTTGAATAAAAATCCGTCATGTTGCACGGTGTATAAATCATTTTCGAACAAGAGATGAGTAACGGAGTCAGTTTTTTCAAAACGATCTTAATGCTTGATTACATCGAGCGTGTGAGATTTCTTACATTCCGTTTTCCCAATATCACCATTATCCTTATTCATATTATTTTCTGGATGGTGGCTTTTAACCTTTTGTCATTGCTTTTGCACCTTTTCGGCGGAGGTGTTTCGAGGCTTTTCGAAGTAAACCAGCCCGGATATGATTGGTTTACGGGTGTAACTGCGGCTTTAATCTATTGGGTGCTCACAGGGTTTATCTATGTGCGGTTAAGAGATTCGCGTTTAAACAGAATATCTTCAGTAAAGAGACTCTTGTTGGAGGGGATGGCCTATACCCTTGCTTTTGTTATTACCAGCGGTCTGGTGATGCTTTTTTGGCGGGATCATCGGATTGAGGAGTTGAATCAGATGGGGGTGGATGCTGGCCGTCTCGATTATGTGAGGTATCTGACTCTGGCTATTTTTATCTACACTTTTTCATTGAACTTCCTGTTGAGCTTTTTTATGCAGATGCGCTCCACTTTTGGTCCGGGAGTTCTCTTTCCGCTTTATCTTGGAAAGTACCGCAAACCACAAATCGATCACCGGGTGTTTATGTTTATGGATCTTCGCTCATCAACATCTTATGCCGAAGCTTTAGGTCACCTGAAATACAGTGAGCTCATTCAGGATTGCTTCAGGGAGGTTAACAGGCTGGTTCCGAAATACAATGCCCAGATTTTTCAGTATGTGGGTGATGAGGTAGTGATCACCTGGCAGGAAAACAGGCTGCTCGACTATACGCAATGTCTGAGGTTTTATTTTCATTTCAGAAAATCTTTGCAGGATAAGTACGACTACTTTGTGGAGAAATATGGCTTTGTGCCTGAGTTTAAAACCGGGATGCATAATGGAGTGATTACGGTGATAGAAGTGGGTGATATCAAACGAGAGATTGCTTATCACGGAGATACCATCAATACCGCAGCACGCATTCAGAGCGTGTGCAACAAATATAACCGCTCTTTTCTTATTTCTGAAAGCATGCAGCTAAGGTTGGCTGATTGTAAGGACTTTAAAATAAATTTTATTGAAGAGGTAAAGCTTAAGGGCAAAAACGAACCGCTGGCGCTCTATTCCGTTGAAGATATTAATGATGCTACCTTGCTTTCTTCATGAAAACCTAGATGTCTTGTTCATGGTCTTTAACGGTTCTAAGGATGAAGCCCATAACAATTGTTCCGATAACCCCAACACCCAACACAATGTAATCGACCGTTGTATTATGAATAAAAAACCACGTGGAGAGTCCAATCATCGTCCACATCATCAGGATAGAGGAAATTTTTGATTTCAGGGTCATGCCCTTGTTTTTCTGGAAATTAGTGATGATGGGGCCGGCATGTTTGTTGCTGAGCAATTTGTTATACAGTTTATCAGAACTCCGCGCCCACAGAAACGCGGTAAGAAGCAAAAAGGAGGTGGTGGGCAGTCCGGGAATGAATATTCCGATAACTCCCAGGCTGAGTGAGACAGAGCCTGAAATGATGAGTAATATCTTTATCATAAGATGTTCTAACCTTTTGGAACATCATTAGTTTTAATTAGTTCACAAAGCCATTTGTTTTTTGGCTCTTGTTATGGTTTTTCGATTTCCCAGGAAATGATGATGGTCTTCCTGCCCCAATTCAGCGCTTTCTGAAAGTCTTCGCCCATGTAAATATCAATTTTGTTTTCCCATCGCTTGTTCATTTTATCCAGAACCACATACTCTCCTTCAAGTCCTTCAATTCGAACTTTCGTGCCATGCGTAAGGCCAAGCTTGATTAAATCTCTTGATACGGCAATGGCTTTCATCCCGGGTTTCAGTGTATCGCCCCAGGCCGTTATCGAGGGATGAAGATGATGGGTTTGTTCGGGCAGTGAGTTGTATGCCGTGGCTTCCACTTCGCGTGAGACGGTTTCGGTTTGCTGGCATGATAGTGCCAACACAGAAGTTAAGATGATTAATGGTAATAGAAACTGCTGCTTCATAAACCTTTCTCTTTAAAAAAATAACCCGCAGGATGTCAAATAGTTTCCTTGGCCATTTTCCTGCGGGTGAGATTATCTATTGGTATTAGTAAATCAGCACTTTCTTCGTTACTACTTCGCTGTTGTTTTTAAGAACTACAAAATATGTTCCCTTAAGTCCTGATGTATTTAGCTTCAGGATTGAATCTGTGATATTTCCTGACTCAATGACTTTTCCAAGGATGTCGAGCACAAAGTAGTTTTCGAAATCAGCTACTCCTGAAACATTTACATGATCATAGGCCGGATTTGGATAAAGGGTCACTTCCTGCTTTACAGGTTCAGTG
>JASMTJ010000330.1:0-9760 GCA_041694335.1 Bacteroidales bacterium | reverse complement strand
CTCATCCGCTGACTTCGGAGTTTCTTCAGAGGGCTCATCCTTTGATTGAGCCTCATCCGCCAACTCATTCTCATCCGCTGACTTTTCTTCATTCTTCTCCTCCACGTTCTCTGAAGCCTTCTCATCATCAGACTGAGCCTTAACCTCTTCCGTGTTGGTATCCGCTTGCTTTTCCGGAGTATCTTTTTTCTCTTCAGCAGCTTCACTCGCATTCAGGGAATTCTCCACCTGCTCCTCTTTTTTATCAGAGCCTTGGTTTTGATTCTGCAGTTCTTTGTTCTCTTCCATGAGATTTCAAATCGATTAAAAAATTGTGTTTATCATTTAGCCCGCAAAGCTGATTATCGCATGTTGCTCAACTTGCTGGCAGATTTTGAGTAGACAAAAGTAAAAAATAATTGATTCCGTAAAAAGATTCACTATCAAAAGATTGTTTACCATTTCAGCGGTTGGCGATTGAACAGCAGATAGCCTACGCTAAACTTCACCGAAAACCGCTCTTCGGCCTTCTCGGCATAGTTCACCGACAATGCTACGGGCCCCAGCGGGGAATGAAAAACCAGTGCTCCGGTAGCAAGATAATATCTTTGTGAAAATATTTTCCCTTTCTCTTCCACACCAAACCCTTCTCTGGTTAACACTTTATATGGCGAATAGGCATAACCTTCGAGCCTGATATCGGTTGAGTTGCTGATGGAGGTCACATTAATAATTCCGAAAGCAGCATAAGAATAACTTCTGTACCTGGGATAAAAGCTCATCTCAGACTTTGGGAAAGGATTGAATGCAGGGGCCGCAAGTGCACTTGAGGTGTAGTTTGAAAAATCGCTTTGATTGGAGTATATAGCTTCAAAATGAACCCCCCACCTCGACAAAAACTTATCAGGAAAGTAGTGCCTGAACTTGAATTTCATAGCCCACCAACGATGGCGTTGGAATTTCTCAAACTCCGATGGAGCGGTAGAGCCGGAGACGTAGTGCTCTTCGCCATTGATTAGCTGTAGCTTAGCTATCAGCAAACGGCCCTTGGTGGCATATCGTTTCCTGTTCAGGGTGTTGAACTCGTATTTCAGATAATGCGTCAAATAATCAAATTCCGTAATATCGGCTGTGTCTGTTCGAGTAAAGTTGTTCGCCTGGTAATACTCGTTATCCATCCTTCCCGAAGCCATTCCGAGGCTCACCACCCCACTGAGTCCTGCCGGGACTCCAAAATCGAGCGAAAAATAATCATCATCCTGAATAAGGTAGGAGGGTTCGTTATCCTCAAAAAAATAGGTTGAGGTCTCAAAATAGTCCCACTGATTAAAGGACAAGGCACCTCTTATATAGAAAGGAAAGCCTTTGGAGTTTTCAAGCCTCACTCCTAAATGGGCAGCATTATAATATCTTCCGAGATGAGATTGCGCAAAAGCAGAGTAAGTTGGCTGTCCAAGATGGTTGTAATTCGCCCGGATAAATGCCTGGTTGATGGCATTGGAGGAAATATGTCCGCGTGGTGTTACTTCTACTTGTTCCACCTTATCCACGTTTAAAACAATATCATACAACCCTGTAAAAGCATTGAATTCTGCCATCGGATAAATGTAATTAATCCGCTGATCGGCGACCAGTTTAAAATATTCCTTTTTAAATAAATCAACTGAAGAACCGGGAAGCACCTTGTGGCGCAAAGAGTTGATGATATACTGTTTTTCGCTGCTGCTCACTCCTTTCGGAATCACCTCCCCTATCCGCATCGGCACTTTCTTCCTGTTAAAGTTTTTTCTTTTTTGACCGATTTCCTCGGGTGTTACTTCGCGCTTCACTTTTTTTCGGATACTGTCAATCATCTGAACTGTAGATTGGTATCCCTTTTCAATAAAGACAGTGGTCTTACTAAAGTCGGTGATATTTGTCGGTGGAATATTCGGATCAATGAGCACTCCTTCAGTGCTGTCGATGGCATAATCCGTATTTTCCATCAACATGGTCTGGAGTTGCGAAATAATATCATCGACCTTTGCAGGACCATAATTAGATGCCACTTTGCTACCTATGATAAAATCGGGATTAAAATCTTCTTTAACCACATCTTTCGGAAAATTATTGTACATCCCACCATCAAAGACCACGTTATCATCAATCTTAATTGGCTTAAAATAAAACGGAAAAGACATGGAAGCACGGATGGATTTTCCGAGATCCCCTTTCCTAAGAATCATGGCCTTATTATTTGTTACATCCGCCGCTACGCATCTGAAAGGAACAAACAGATCGTCAAAATCGTTATGGGCAGCGGCTTGTGCCGGGCTGAAGGTTTCCATGATAGCAAAATCCATCTGATAAGGCTTCAGCACATTAACAGGAATGGAAATATTTCTTTCCTCCCTCTTTTTATTGATGTCATAACGAAGTGTAAAGCGGTTGGTCTCAGAGTCAAGACTTTTAAAATAATACCGGTAATCTTCACTAACATCAGACTCCACCCACTCCGAAAACTCATCAGAAAGCACCAGCTCTCTCATTTCTGACGGGCTGTAGCCTGCGGCATAAAGCCCCCCGATGATAGCCCCCATCGAAGTTCCGGCCACATAGTCGATTGGTATGCCGTTTTCTTCCAAGGCCTTTATAACGCCGATGTGAGCCACTCCTTTTGAGCCACCACCGGATAAAACCAATCCTATTTTCTGAGCATTCAAGTTTGAGGTTAGAATTGCCAGAATAAAGAAAACAAACAAGCGCCTGACCATAAAAAAAAGCTTTCAGCAAAAATAGAAAATCCCTGCAACATAGCGGTCATTGCAGGGATTCAGGTATATTAACTTTACTTAAATTTTATCGAGCGCCTGCTTTAAATCCTCAATAAGATCCTCCACATTTTCAATTCCTACCGAATACCGCACCAAGCCATCGGTAATTCCGGCTTTAAGTTTTGATTCATGGTCAACCTTTGAATGCGTCATAGAAGCCGGGTGCTGAATAAGTGTTTCCACACCGCCCAGCGAAACGGCAAGCAGTGCCACTTCCACATTGTCCATCACGGTTTTACCGGCATCATATCCGCCTTTCAGCTCAAAGCTTAGCATGGTTCCGAAACCTTTCATCTGCTTTTTAGCCAGCTCGTGCTGCGGATGAGAAGGGAGTCCGGGATATTTTACCCACTTCACTTTGGGGTGATCTTCGAGGAATTTTGCGATTTTGATGGCGTTTTCCTGAGCGCGATCGATTCTTACGGAGAGTGTTTTTATACCGCGATGCACCAGAAACGCCTGGTGAGGATCCATGTTTACGCCGAGGTTAATCATTATCGGACGTAGTTTATCGTACATCTCCTTCTCACGCGCAACAATAATTCCGGCTACCACATCGGCATGTCCATTCAAAAACTTAGTCATCGAATGAAATACGATGTCAATACCAAAGGTCAGTGGTTGTTGAAGGTGCGGACTGCTAAAGGTGTTATCAACCACCGTAATCAGGTTGTGTTCTTTTGCAATCTTTACCGCCTCTTCCAGGTTCGTTATATCCATTGTTGGATTTGCCGGCGTTTCAATGTACAGCAGTTTAGTATTCGGTTTAATCGCTTCTTTGATTTCATCAATATTGGCGGTATTCACATAAGTTGATTCCACACCAAAGCGTGCCCAGTGTTTTTCCATTACTGAGCGAGATGGGCCGTAAACTGCTGCGGAGCTCACCATATGATCGCCCTGACTAAGTAATCCCATGTAAATGGTATTTACAGCTCCCATTCCGGAGCTAACTCCGATACCACCATAACCCTGTTCCAGCTCGGCCACTACATTCTCCATTGCGCCGATGGTTGGATTGCCCAGGCGCGTATAAATATATCCATCATCCTCACCTGAAAAACACGCTGCACCATGATCAGCGTTTTTAAAGGTAAATGTTGATGTTTGATAAATAGGTACTGTCGGACTACCCAACACATCCTCAAAACCGCCACCATGAATTAAGGTGGACTGAAATCCTAACTTTTTATTGCTCATAACTGATTTATTTTAAGTGGTAAAAGTATAGACATTTTTATTATCTGAAAAATATCATATTACTTGTCTTTTTATTTTATCTCAAATATATTTCCTGATTCATCTTTAACAAAGTAAACGGGCCCTTTAGCGCGCTCTATCTCAATCACCTCATATCCTGCCTTACGTGACTCGGCAATCACCTCTTTGCGATTGTCAAGCTTTAAACACACATGAGTGTAGGATTCATGAAGGTCAAGCTTAGCATCAACAAAGAGCTCCAAAACAACTTCATCTTGCTTGATGTTGAATACCCTGACCTCCTTTTGCTTTCCAAAAATTTTGGTGGTCAATGGATTCTCCAGCACAAAATCATACTGACGCTCAAAACCTAGTATCGTCTCATAGAACCTTTTTATCTCTGATTCCTCTCTGATTTGCAAAGCTGTGTGCAGATATTTCATTTTATTGATTTAAAGATGGTTTATTTTACTCCATATATTCTTTATCTCCCTGGAAACATTAGACTGCGGTGCATATTCCACCACCGACTTTTGCTGAACCATAGCATCAACCATCACCGTATTGAAAGGCACTTTTCCAAGGATGGGAATGTTTTGCTTCTGACAATACCTTTCAAGTTGCTTGGCCATGGCCGAATTTATGTCAAATTTATTGATAATTACCGCCACTTTTAACCGGAAGCTCTCAGCTAAACCAATCACACGCTCCAAATCATGGAGTCCTGATTTTGATGGTTCTGTAACCACCACTACCTTATCCGTACCTGTAATCGAAGCGATAACAGGGCACCCGATACCAGGAGGACCATCGATCAGTACCGTTTCCCTGCGTTTCTCTTCAGCGATACTTTTAGCTTTATCCCTGACAAGGGTAACCAGTTTCCCCGACAGGTCCTCGGCCACTCCAAGTTTGGCATGCACCATAGGGCCGAAGCGGGTTTCACCAACAAACCAACGGCTATCCATACTTTGTTCCATATGAATGGCCTGGTGCGGACAAACCTGCATGCAAAGCTCGCAACCTTCACAAGAGAATTCAGATATTTTAAATCCATCCGGCGATAAAGTGATGGCCTCAAATCGACAATAAGCCTCGCATAAACCACATTGGGTGCAGCGCTCCTCGTCGATCACTGCTGTTTTGCTTCCGGGAAAAACTTCTTCATGATGGTTTTCGGGAGTCAGGGTCAGGTAAAGATTAGCCGCATCCACATCACAATCGGCAAAAACAGCATTTTTTGAAAGCGCCGCAAATGCGGATGTAATAGAGGTTTTTCCGGTGCCTCCCTTTCCGCTAACGACGGTTATTTGTTGCATTGATTTGAATTTTATCGATTAGCAAATGATATAACTCATTAAACTTTCTTTGAACCCAAGGAATATGCTCTGTCAGAAGATTTCCTTCAGAATAAGCTTCTGCTACTTTCTTGTCAAAAGGGATTTCCATCAGCACCTCCACATTTTTTTCCATCAAATAATTCTTTAACTCTTCTGTACCTTTATCAGAGCGATTTAAAATCACCCCCACCTCCAGATTCATCTTCAGCACAGTATCAAGCATGATCTTCAGGTCACTGATTCCAAAAGGGGTAGGTTCAGCAACCAGGATTACATAATCGGTATCATGTACCGTTTCCATAGCCGGACAACTAGTGCCGGGGGGCGCATCAATAATGAGAACCTCTGATTTTAATCCGGCAGCATGTCGTTTTACTTCTTTAATGACGGGCACAGCCATTGCTTCGCCAATTTTCAGCTCGCCCTCCACAATACTTGTTGGTCGCATACCATTCAACTCATATGAATGGATGTATCCCAATGTTTTGGGATATTCCTTTATCGCACCCCTTTCAGGACAGGCATGCAAACAAGCGCCACAAGAGTGGCATAGCTCCGGCATCACCTTAATATGGGCTATAGATTTCACCATTAAAATCGCATTGAAAGCACAGGCCTCAACACACCTGCCGCAAAAAGTACATTGAGAAGTCACAATTTCGGGCAACGGCTGCTCAACCTCCTGCTTTGCTCGTAGTGATTTATCAAAAAACAAAGCGGCATTTGGCTCTTCCACATCACAATCTGCCAAAACCACGTCCATACCTTCTATTAAAAAGGTATGAAAGAGATTTGCTGCCACCGTTGTTTTTCCGGTGCCGCCTTTGCCACTAGCCACTGCAACTCTGTAACTCATAAAAACCGCCGATTAATGATCACAGCTGTTGTCGCCTGAAACCAGGCTCTCTTTTAAATAATCTTCCAGCAAATGCTTGTAGGTACTTCCTGAAGCTTTTACACCAAGCACCACCTCGACATTGTGTTGATTAAAAATCTGGATGGCGCGCTGGCCCATGCCTCCGGCCAGTATTTCATTCACCCCCTCAGAAGCCAGCCAGCGTGGCAACACTCCCGGCTCATGGGGTGGCGGGGTCAGCATCTTTTCAGATACAATTTCATTGTTTTCAATATCGAAAATTCCGAACTTCTCGCAGTGGCCAAAATGCGCTGAGAGCGCTTCTCCGTTGATAGGTATTGCTATTCTTTTCATTTATATTTTTGGTGTTTAATTATAATTTACGTTTTTATTCAAAATCCGAAACTCAAATCTTTGCAGTTCATTCGATTAAAATGCTTAAAAGGTTTCCATAAAGAAAAATCTAAATGGAAACCTTAACCAAACTTAACTATTGCTATTTACCGCGCAACCTTCTTCCTTCGCCACGGCCAGAGCCTCTGCGGCCACGACCTCTTCCCAGCCCAAGGCCACGTCCTTCCGGTTGTTGTCTTTCTGCATTACCGGTGCAACGTCCCTGCTTTCTTCCGGTCATCGGGCCTTCACCCTCAGGACCTGTTCTGTCAAATCCAGGCATCTTTACCTCCTATTTTATCTGGTTAATCAATTCTTTTAATACAGGTTCATCTCTCAGAACCACCATTTCAATACCCATCGACTGCAATGCAGCTTTTGCTTTCGGACCAAAATCTCCGCTAAACACTTTTGCAGCTCCCAGGTTAGCTACTTTTTCTGCCACTTTGGGGCCGGCACCACTTTGTGCGCTGGCACCATCGTTTTCAACAAATTCAACCGACCCGTCTTCCGTGTTCAGAACAGCCAGCCATCCAGCTCTTCCAAAACGTAAGTCCATTTCAGAATCAATCGAATTCTTTTTTGATGTGATAACTATTTTCATCTATTTGGATTTTTCATCATACTTTCTCTTTCACCATCATGCCATCACACTCAGGACATTCTATGTCGCGACACGGAATGCCTTTACGATGAGGCACCTTATAATTACACTTAACACAAACACACCATTCTTCCTTATCCTCATTCCGGCGTAAGGCCTCTGATTCATCAAAAATATCGGCAGAGCCACAAACCGGACAATTGGATATCTCTCCTTTCTTTCCGGGCATCTTGAAGACGTTATGACACGAACGACATCTGAACCAATCATCATCAAAGCTGACAGTGCCGCCTTCCAGAAGAATTTCGCGATGCTCCACGAAGGCTTTAGCCACTTTTTTCAGTGCGCGGTCATAAATCCGTGTGAAGGTAGGTCTGGAAACCTCCATCATCTTTGCAGCCTCTTCCTGGCTGTGGCCGTCATAATCTGCCAGCTTCAGGGCTTCATACTCTTCATAAAGCATTTTTACAGCTTCATTTTTCCCGCGGCCGCCATGTGGTCTGAACCCTTTCACTCCGGGTGGTCTCCCTATTTTTCTATGTCTTTTTGGTCTTGGCATATCAAAATCCTTTCTGCAAATTTAATGAACATTTGTTCATAATGAAACATTTTAACAAAAAAATACCGGCTGTGAACCGGTATTTTTTACTCATTATATCTTTAACGCTTAGCGGACAACCAATTTGCGTGTCAGCGAAATATTTTCACCTTCAAAGCTCAGCAGATAAACCCCGTTTAAGGCTTTTGGCAAATTCAATTCAAGTGACTTGTCTCCGGAATCTACATTCTTCTTCAAAATGGTTTTTCCGGAAATGTCGAGCAGCCTGACAATCTCTACATCAGCATCTTTAAAACTAATCGTCAGCTTGTCAGATGCCGGTATCGGACCTACTTCAATATCCTTAAGTAGTTCTTCGTTATTGTTGGCGGTAACCACCATTTCCACGGTATTCGAAGGATTGGATTCCCATTCCTCGTAGGTTGATGTAACGTGGAATGTATGAGTTCCCATACCAATTCCTTCGTAGGTGTAGCTGGTTTGCAATGAAGGAACATTGTCGATGTACTCCTCATTTTTATAGATGTTGTATCCGTCGACATTTACTGCTCGTGGCGAAACTTTTGACAGCTCATTTCTAACAGGTGATTCCGTTGAAACAGCCAATCCGTATATATTCCAGTTGATATCCCATCCAAAATAGTCTGACATGCTCACCCAGTCAGAGTAGTAAAGAATCATATCACCTTTGTAAGGGATGGCCGGACCGTTGTCTGTTCCTGCCGGATAAATACCTTCAGGATTCAGTACTTTGTAGCCAATCCAAAGCTCTTCGCTTGCATCAATCAGCAGCGGCTGATCCAGCTCCACACGGTTCCAGGCATTTTCGTTCAGGTCGGTCACTTCCTGTTCAAAGACCAGTTCGCCGGCATAATTTTGATTGCCCCCAGTCCATACACGGGCAAACACCTGGCAGTTTTTATCGGTATTAAAGAAATTGAGCTCCGTCAGGTACTGCCCTTCATACGCTTGCAAATCGGCAGTTGTGAAACGGATAGCCGCCTCAAAGTGCTCGGGTTCTCCGCCCACCTCATCCGAATTCGCACCATCATCGTAACGCATCTCAGCTCCTTCTGTGGCCGGGGCATCCCAGTCGAGTTCCACATCCGATCCATAGAAGGTAAAATCAAGGTTCAGAGGAGGGAACATCACCGGTTCGAACGGACTTAATTGGATATCATAATTATAATTTTCACCTCCTTCTACTGTAATTTCTTCGTAGTAAGTATCGTATCCTTCTGCTTCAACACTCATGCTGTAGGTTCCGCCAGGCACATCCAAAGCAAAATCGCCTGTAGCATTGGTGTTGGCAGTATAGGTTCCAACGCTTACCAGGGCGCCTTCTACAGGCTCATCCGACTGGTTGGTAACATTTCCGGTAATCTCAGCTAATGCTGTAAACTCATTCAGTCCGGAACGACCCCACACTTCATAGTCAAAGGATCCTTCAAAAGCTCTGTTCCAGACAAAGTAAAGCTCATCGGCGCTACTGCTGGCCGTTCCTCCAATCTGCGGCCAGTTGCCGTCTTCAGTATCCTGGGAAATCTGAAGCTTGTCAGACCAGTTCTCACCATGATCGAGCGAATATTTCAGGTAGGCATTCTCGTATCCTGTAAAAGAACCATCCCCATAAATGATATAGATCCGGTGGTCATTTTCAGCATTTTGCCCGAGCCACAGATCCGGACGTGCGTTGTTGCCGGCGTTGTCAGTAATCTGCAATGGTTCGAGCCATGTTTCTCCGAGATCATCCGAACGATACAAGCGGATATCGCTTTGAATACCGTCGATATTCGAGCTGCTGGCCACATATACCATGTCATCCATCACTTTCGTGGAAAATCTGGCGTTGTAATCCTGGTTATTTGTAATATTAGCAGCTGAAGTCCAGTTGTCTCCGCCGTCGTCTGATTTAGTGAAGAAAATATCCAGATGATCATACTCGTCACCGGTTTGCTTATTGTAGGTTACATAAACAGAGCCATCTTCCACGTCGATATTGCACCACCTTGAATC
>JASMTJ010000329.1:0-1730 GCA_041694335.1 Bacteroidales bacterium | reverse complement strand
GGTCGTAGAACAGAAATTCATAGCTAAAGCTACTTAGTGTCTATCCATATAGTACCATTTGCTGTGTTACGCTTGCCTTGCAACCGGCACTTTCTGAACAGACACACATATTGTGAGAATTTTTACGAGTTTGTAGACGAGCACTACTTAGTGTCTGTCCATAAAGTACCATTTGCTGTGTTACGCTTGCCACCAAAATACTCATTTACGAATAGTAAACTCCGTATTTTCGGATTTCGCAAGCCTTGTAAATGACACTTTCTGAAGAGACACATGATTTGTTATAACTTTTCCCGACTTTATTGATGGGAACTAATTTGAACTATTATACAGGATGAACAGAGGTCCCATAACCATAAGATATGCCAGAGCACTGTTTGAGCTCGCCAAAGAAAGGAACGAACTGGACAGGCTGTATCAGGATTCTAAACTGCTTCTTGATCACTGTCTGAAGGTCAGAGATTTTTGTGCATTTCTTAATAATCCTGTTATAAAAGCATCCCAGAAGAAGAATGTGCTCAAAAAGGTTCTTTCAGGCGAACAGCACCCGCTTATGATCAGGTTTTTAGACCTTATCATTGATAAAAACAGAGAAAACTTTCTGCACGATATCATTATCTCTTTTGAGGATTTATACAAAAAACATAAGGGAATCAGAAGTGTTAAAGTTATCACTGCAGTTAAAATGGACCTGGATTACATGGACAAACTGCAAATTTACCTTGAACGCGAATTTGATAGACCCGTTGAAATCCAGAATCAGGTAAAGCCTGACATCATTGGGGGAGTAATTCTGGTTGTGGATGAGGAAATCATCGATAACAGTATTGGTCACCAGATAAAATTACTGAGAAATAAATTGTTGAGTTAAAAAACCATTTGAGATTGGGTTGACTCCGAACAATAGTGCAGGATAATATAAGACCTGAGCAAAAAGCGACAAACTGAATGCTTCCCGGGTATGTGTGCATGGATGCGGATTCTGGTCAGCTAACCGGTCTCCTCTTTTTTGAAGTTATTGCAGCGAACCCTGATTTTTTATTTGAGTTAGAGAAAAGAAATTTGATATGGAACAAATTCGTCCGTCGGAAGTCTCCGGAATAATTAAAAAAGAAATAGAAGGATTTCAATCGGCCACCGAGCTGGAGGAAGTGGGAACAGTGTTGCAGGTTGGCGACGGAATTGCCCGTGTTTACGGGTTGTCTAATGCCCGGTCGAACGAACTGGTGGAATTTGATAATTGTATGGGCGTTGTACTCAATCTGGAAGCCGATAGTGTAGGCGTTGTATTGTTAGGCGATTCCCAATTGGTATCTGAAGGGGATATCGTTAGGAGAACCAAAAGAATTGCGTCCATAAAAGTTGGAGACGGCATGGTTGGCAGAGTTGTTAATACCCTGGGAGAGCCTCTCGACGGGAAAGGAAGTATTCCCGGGCAGCTGTATGAGATGCCGTTGGAGCGCAAAGCACCGGAAGTTATTTTCAGGCAGCCGGTGAAGGAACCACTGCAAACCGGGCTGAAAGCCATTGATGCCATGACACCGATTGGACGTGGACAACGAGAATTGATTATCGGAGACCGTCAAACAGGAAAAACCGCCATAGCCATTGACACCATTATCAACCAGAGGCCGTTTTATGAGGCCGGCGATCCGGTTTATTGCATTTATGTGGCGATCGGACAAAAGGGCTCAACTGTGGCTCAAATTGTCAGCACCCTCCGTAAACAT
>JASMTJ010000328.1:0-1460 GCA_041694335.1 Bacteroidales bacterium | reverse complement strand
GATAACCTTCTGATAAGGTTGGAAACAGCAAAGGACATGGGCGTAGTTATACGCCCACGATAATGAGCAGGGGTGGCTCAAAAAAGGGCGCATAACTCCTGCGGTAGCCGTGGTGGATTGGGGTTAGGTGCTTGTTTCCCTCCAGTATTGCCTCTCTTGATCCTCGGAAAAAATCTGGAATTATGCGAATGTGTGAAAGGCGAACGTGTTCGTTGAATAACGCTGTTAGGCAGTAAAGAAGTGTCCAAGGGAATTGCGATGATCGAAGACCAAATTAGTCAACTAGTGGCTTCAATAAAGGGGCATCAAGAAGATTTGGATGCTACTGCGAAACTTTTCCGAACCCCGGAAATAATGGATTCGTTCGATAAATGGAACTACGATTGTTGGCGTAGTTCAGTCTTTGGGGATGGTTTAATAAAACTGCGCCTATTTACCGAAAATAACTTCAATTTTGTAGAAACAGTCGGTGTTATTTCTGTTGCTCGCTATATATTCGAGTTAAGTCTTTGGTTGCGTCTTTTGGATCTTGATGCACGCTATGGACTTGTGTACTACGAACAACTTATAGATACACAACTTCGTTACTGGAAAGACTACCGTTCGCAACTCAAAAGAGAGATTAGTCTAATTAATCAGCTGGCAGAAGAAGAATCATCTCTGCTGAATGACAAGATAGGGGAGTTGAGCCTGATTTCTGATGAGCAAAAAAAGCAGCAGGCCGCTATATCAGCCCCTAAAATTGTAGCCGAAATAATCGACAGGAAAGCGGCTCGGAAATTTTCAATCTATGCCGAGCAAGCGAAAATTAATGGTTACGGATTTCAAGCATATTTGGTAGGGAAGCAAGCTTTGCCAGAAGTCGAAGGTTCCATAGCTAGTTTGGAAGAAGAAAAATCTACATTTGATGATACGGTTTCAGAAGATATACGAAGCTTGATACCTAGGCGTTGGAATTGGCGTCAAATGGCAGAAAAAGTCAGCTTAACTGAGGAATACGATTTCATCTACACTTTTAGCAGTAAGCTACTTCATGCTACTCCAGCAAGTATCACAACTAACCAGAAAAACCTTGATCTAGAAGAAATGCTTGTTTTTCTAAAATATATTGACGTGAAAATTAGAGACCTGCTTGAACTAGGTCAGAGTCGTGCGCCGGTAATTGCCTAACAATTTGCTGCACGCAGATAAATTACTCGCTGCGCTCGCAATTTACCGGTGAGCAAGGCGTTATGCACAGGGAGAGATAGGTGCCATTGTTTGAAACAGAGAGGTTGATTGCAAGGAAGCTGTCCCATCAAGACGTTTCGGTGCTCACCGCAATGCTCAGTGATCCAGAAGTCATGAAGTTCTCCGTCCGTGGAGTTTGTGACGAAGAAGCTACCCGAAAATTCGTTGATTGGTGCCTTGAGTGTTACGCCTCTCATGGGATTGGGCCATGGGCATTGTGTGAGAAAGAG
>JASMTJ010000327.1:0-9156 GCA_041694335.1 Bacteroidales bacterium | reverse complement strand
CGACCATATCATTGTCACCTCGCTGAATGTCCGCTCGCGCCACCTGATTGCCGACCTGATTAAGGAGGGAAGAAAAGTTGTGGTGGTTGCCGGAATTGAAGAAAAGCAGAAACTTGATGTGTTGGAAAAAGAAGGTGCAATCATCGTGGAAGGGGATATTCCTTCACATCGTTTCCTGAAAAACATTGCTGCTCACAAGGCGCGCTATTTTGTGTTTGCCGACGACAGCGATGAGGAGAATATTTCTTCTGCATTGGAAGTCTATCATTATCTGAAAAAGAAAGGTCGTAACAAGCACCAGGTTTTGTTTACGCATGTAGCTGACGATCTGAAGTTGAATGAGCTGAAAGAACTGAATTTTTTCGAGGAGTACACTGAGCGCAACATGCAGCAGGCCAACTGCGAAATACGGATTTTTTCTTCTTATGAACGTGCTTCCCGGATGCTTTTCAATAAATATGCGCCCGATGTTTTTCGTCCGGTGTATTCTCCGGCCGATGAGCCTTTACATATTGCTATTGTGGGCTCGGGCAAGCTGGCGCAAAGTATGATTATACGTTTGGCACGACTGGGGCATTTTGCCAATCTCAAAAAGATGAAGATCACCTTGTTTCATGATGACCAACGCCTGATTACCCGCCTGAACCGCAACCTGAAGAATCTGGAAAATCTGATAGCTATTGAGCCCATCGAAGAAGATCTGGATTTGTTTGATGCCGATAAGTTCAACGCCAGCCATCACAAGGAAGCCTTCTCGGCAGTGTACCTTCTTTGCGAGGATGACGAGGTTTCTTCCGGCGTGCTTAACCGCATTGCGCGGGTGGAGTCAGAGAGGCCCCTGGATGTGGTGCTGACCTTGATGGATCCGGAGGGTATTCTGAGTAAGTGGTATAATGCGGCAGGAGTTAATCAGCTCAATCTGCATAAGTTTAACCTTACCGAAGAGTCGTTTACACAGGAAGCCCTGATTTCTGAAAAGATGGATGACCTGGCCAAAATTATTCACCAGGATTACCTGGACGGCCTGAAAGAAAAGAATCCCGCCAAGGCTTCGCATCAGCCCTGGGAGCTGCTTCCGGTGGATTTTAAGAATCAAAACCGGGAGCAGGCCGATCACCTTTTCGTAAAACTTCGTGCCCTCGGTGGTAAAGTTTCCGCCATCGAAAAAATAAAAAATATTGATGATTTAAGTCTGGAACTATTATCGGAAATGGAGCATAACCGCTGGTGGGCGCATATGGCGCTGAGCGGATGGCAGCTTGCCGAAAAGCGCGATGATAAGCGCAAGTTTCACACCGACCTGAAGCCATACGATGAGTTACCTGATGAAGTTAAGCAATACGACCGGAATACAGTTTTGAATATCCCCAAACTGATTGAGAAATATGAGCAAAAATCCTGACCAACTGCTTGAAAAAGCAAACGCACTTTTTGAAGCGGAAGACCACAACGGCTGTATCGAGTTTATTCAGCAGGAATCACTTTTAACCGGTGATTTTGAACTCACTCCGGAACAGTTGGAGCAGCTTCATTTCCTGATGGGTGATTCCAGCTTTTTTACTGAGAGGTATCAGCAAGCGGTCCCTCATTACAAAGAAAGTTTTTCGCTGCTAAAGCAAATGCCGGATCAGCAGGAGAAAATGCTGCAGCGCCTCACCGACATAGGGCATGCTTATTCGTGGCAAAACGACTGGGAATCAGGAAAAGAGTTTTATGAGAAGGCTTTTGAGTTTGCTGTCGATTATTTCGGCAAGGAGTCGGAAGAGACTTTTAACGTGGAAACTTCTTTGGTGAACGCTTATAATCAGCTGGAAGAATATGAGAATGCGGAAGCCACATATCGCCGCTTACTGGATTATGCTATGTCCAACTTTGAGGCTGATGATGAGCGTTTCAGGGAGTATTACATCAGTTTGGCCAACAGTCTATTTATGGCAGATAAAGATGAGGAGTCGTTGGGATATTATGAAAAAGCTTTTGCTTTGATTACCTCTGAAGATGAAGATTACCTCCCCAATCTGCGGCGCATCATTGAGCTGTATGAGAAATTCCCGAAAGGGGATACAGTGCAGGAATACAGGGAAAAATTGGTGGATACGCTGGAAAAAGAAGGGGAAGCAAGCGAAGAACTAGCACAAATAGCGGATACACTAACAAGTTATTATTGGAAGAAAAAAGACGTTGAAAAAGCACTGAAATATACCCAAATCGCTTACGCGAATTACCAATCAGTTTTAGGCGAATCACATCAGCGAACGATGAAATGCGGGCAGGTTTATTCCGTCCTTCTTTTTGATACCGGCGATTTTTCATCGGCACTTTCAATGAATGAAAAGCTGATTGATTATTATGAGAGTAGTGGGGATAACGAAGAAATGCTGTTGACCCTTTACTACAACAACGGCATGATTTTTAATAATCTGGAAAAGTATAACAGTGCGGCTGATGCTTTTCAAAAGGCTATCAGGCTCAGCAAGAAGTTAAATGGTGAGTTTCATGAAAAGACCGTCAGGAATATTCAGAAGCTGGCGCAGGTTTATTCCGACCAGAATAAGGAAACGGAGGCTGCTGATTTATTAAAACCTTATATCGAAAGCTATGAGCGTTCAGATAATCCAGGTGAAGCATTGCTTGCTGCTTTGCGCAAAACCCTTGCTGATTCCTGTTACTACATTCCCGGTCGCACCATGGATGCACTAAAGTTGTATCAGCAGGCGCTGGAATACTACCAGAAAACCAGTCAGGAGAAATCTTCAGATGCTTTGATAATAGCCAATCAGCTGGCGCGAATTCAGTACGGTAAGCTACAGAATTATGAGCAGGCTGCTCAACAGTTATCCGAATGGCTGAATGATGCTGAAGGGATTTACAGAGAAGACCACTGGCGGATGCGCCAAACCCGCTATCAGTTGGCGATGGCTTTTTACCGTCAGGATAAGTTTTCTGAAAGCGAAGAGGCAGCGCGACTCCTTTTGGAAAAACTTCAGGTTCTGGAAAATCAAAAAGCTTTATCTAAATCCCAGCAAATAACAAAACTTGATACGCTTTATCTGCTGGGAACTAATGCCCTCAAAACCTCCGGAAAGGAAAAAGCAGCGCCCTTTATCACGGAAGCCTGGGAATTATGCCAGGCCCACTGTAAAACTGGTGATGAACGGGAAAAGAATATTCGGAAAATGATGGCCCTTTTCAGTGGGGTCGCCGCTCAGAAAGAGTACGATTACACATCCGAAAAGAAGAAGTATTTCGCGTTTATGGATAAGCAGTTGAACGAGCCCTTGTCGAAAAGGCGCGTGCGTGTTTTTATTTCTTCCACTTTCCGTGATATGATGGGCGAACGTGAGCACCTGATAAAAAATGTTTTTCCAAAACTTAAGTCGCAGTGCCGTGAGCTGGGCATTGATTTCTCGGAGGTCGACTTGCGTTGGGGTGTTACTGAAGACGATGTGGAGCAGGGCAAAGTCATTGAGATTTGCCTGGATGAGATCGACCGCAGCCGGCCTTATTTTATCGGAATACTGGGCGAGCGCTACGGTTGGGTGCCCACCATGGGCAGCTTTGCCAATTTCGAGCGCGTGCTGCACAACTATGAGTGGCTCAAAGATGATTTTGAGCAGGGCCTCAGCATTACCGAAATGGAAATCCAGTACGGAGTGCTGCGCAATCCTGCCATGAAAGGCAATGCTTTTTTCTATTTGCGCGATGAGAAGCTGACACCGGGCGAAGAGTTCAAAGAAGACAAAGGCAGTGAGGAATACAAGAAGCTTATTGAGCTGAAACAACATCTGCGAAAGCAGGATGATTTTCCTGTAAAGGATTTTGATGCGATTGAGAAACTTGGGGAGATGATTTATGAAGACCTTGCCGGAAGTGTGTTTGACGACGAGGACCTGAAAATTAAGGAAGATTCGCCGGAACAAAAGCTTCGCGATCAGCTCGAATACATCAACCTGCTGCGTGATTTCTATCTTCCCGATGAGAAGCTGCTAAAAAATGTTCGTAAAAAACTTAAAAGAACAAACCGTTTATTGATTTCCGGCAAGCACGGCAGTGGGAAGACGGCTTTTCTGGCCAACTGGATTGCTAATCATGCAGAACATTTTGAGGAGGTGCTACCGGTGTTTTATTTCCCGGATGCTACGGCCGGAAGCAAGGATTTCAGGGTAGTGCTCGATGACCTGATTTTACAGCTAAAGCAGGTTTTTCCATCACTTCCCGATTTTCAGCGCCATCACCCCAATCCGGCGCAGGCTCTTGCTGAGGTGCTTAACGCCATCCCTGAAAAGGAAAACGTTTACATGATTATTGACGGGGTGGACCGGCTGAAGCAGATGGATTTCTTCGGACCGCTTTACTGGATTCCGTCACAGTTGCCCGGCCATGTGAAACTAATTTTTTCATCCAATGATAGTTCCACACAGGAAGTGCTCGAAGAAAAAGGTTTTGATGTGATTGAGGTGGCTTCGTTGCGCGAGAAACTGCAAAAGCCTTTTATCAACGATTATCTCTGGAAGTATGGCAAGAAGCTGCCTTCTGCGGTGGTAAAAAAGATTGTTAAGCATCCGCTCAGCGATAATTCGCTTGCGCTGAAAGTGCTGCTCGACGAGCTGCGCATCTTTGGACGTCATGAGGAGCTGATGCAGCACCTTGATTTTTATCTGGAAGCTACGGACACCGTTGGGCTGTTCGGAAAGGTGTTGCATCGCCTTGAGGACGATTATGAGGAGCCGGCACCGGGCGTGGTGCGCAAAACCCTGATGCACCTTGCAGCCTCGCACAAAGGACTTACAGAAGAGGAGCTGCTGGAGGTGTGTAACACCGCACCGCTGTTTTGGTCGCCGGTTTACAGTGCGCTGGAAAACTATATCCTGCGCAACAACGGGTTGCTGACCATCAATAATATGAGTCTGGAACAGGCCATAAAGGACCGCTATTTGTCAGAAGAGCAAGGGCTGGAGTTGGTGCACAGCCGTTTGGCTGATTATTTCGCTTCCGCGGATGAACAACGCAAGCGCAATGAGTATGCCTGGCATCTGTGGAAAGCCGGACGCGATAATGACCTGAAATCTTATATCACGCAAGTGCCCGTACTTATTTATTACTACAGGAATGATCCTTTTGAGTTCATCACTTATTTCGATGAGTTAAGCGGCAAGTTTGATTTGATGTCTGAAATAAAAATGTCAGTGGAGGAATATGAGCAGAGGGAGAAAGACATTTCTGTTTTAGGTGATGGATTGGCGAAGATTATTACCCTTTTAGGAAATCATACCGATCCCGGAAAGCTCGGTTGGTTCAGGGAGAAGCAGGCAGCGCTGGCAGATAGTAATGAGGCGAGTGGAGCTATTGACCGGGCAGAGTCGTTGCTCAGGCAGGGAGATTTAGCAGTATCTAAATTGCAATTCCCCGCAGCGCTGAGTTCCTTTGAAGAAGCCCTAGATATCCTGAATCAAAATCCCGGATATAAGCCGGTATGCAAGATGAAAGCACTCATGGGAATTGCACAGGTTTATCTGCAAGACAAGAAATGGGAGGAGTCCTGTCAAAAGGCAAAAGAGGCCTTGGATTTTACTGTTGCTACAATGGGTAAGGACAATCTTGCACTGATTACTATTTATGACCATTTAGCCAGGGTAGAGCACGAGCGTGGAAACCACCAGGAAGCAATAAGACTTGCAGATGAGGGCCTACGCATTGCCCAGGAGTATGCAGGCAAAGAACACATGGCAGTGGCTATATTGCTTTCAACAAAAGCAGTGATAACGCAGGAGATGTCCGCATCTCCTCAGCAAGCGTTTAAGGATGCTTTGCCGCTGTATGAGCAGGCCTATCACATACAGCTCAAGCAGTTTGGCGAGAATAGCTTGCAGCCAATTATTTCGGCCGCAGCGATTGCCGGAATTGTGGCTGAGGTGGAAAAGATAGAGGAATATCGCGATTTGATAACGGTTAACTTCGAGCGCAGTAAGCGCGTGCTAGGTAGCGAACACCAGTTTTACAAGATCTTGACGAAATATAAAATGATGGCCGACACCTCGTATGTTGCGGTGGCCTGGGAAAATGGTGATCAGGATGAGGCCGTGAGAACAGCGATATCGGCTTATACACTGGGTAAAGAAGAGCTGGGAACAGACCATCAGCTTACCCAATCGAACCTGCGCTTTATCCGGCGTGCAGCAGAAATTCTGGAGGATGAAGATTTGATGAGGGAATTTGGGGAGGGGTAATTAACATACTTCCTAAATAAGGTCTACTTCAGATCTAAATAACCATACTGTTCTTGATAAGGTGTGTTGATATCTATGATTTTAAACCTGGGATTTGTTTTGCTGGCTAAGATTTTATAGGTGTTTAAGGAGCGGGAGTCAGAAGTAACAAAGTGGGTAATAGTTTTGTCAAAATCCGCTTGTGCAAAAAGCTTCGAGTCGTTAGGAATGATAGCTCTTGGATAAAGCTTTATAGTTGAGGTGTTTTTATGTTCGAAGATTATCCTCGCAAAATCGCCTGTCCGTTTTGCATGATCATAGTTAAAAGGAAGGATTTGCATCTTTAGGAATGGTAGATCATCTATATTTCCACCAACACAGTATTCTGCTATTGAAATAGTGGAAATTTTAGGTAGAATCTCAGATTCCAGGTAATATTTGAAATAGCCTTTTGCATTTTGATGTAAGGGGTCTTCATCATTCAATAGTCGAATAAAAAAACTGGTATCAAGCAAGACACTACGCGTCATATCCTCCCCTTATTTGGTTTAACCACTCATCAGGATTGATTCCTTTCCAGTTATATTTTGACTTGCGAATTAATTTATTCAGGTATCCTTCGTTATAAGTAGGGGAAAAATCAATAAGCTGTATTAACTTTAAAACGGATTTGTCAATCTCTCCTGTTTCGATGTTTTGTTTACCGATAGCTCTTATTCCATATTTTTTGTAGAGCAGGTTTTCCTCCTGATCCTTTAAAAAATCTTTATCTGTGTCAATCGTAATTGAGCCAAACTCTTCTGTATCAATATGAATATTGGCTTTGTTTTTACCGCCTGCATTTGTCAAAGTGCCATAAAAATAAAGCTCTGATTCCGCCCATATATTCTCACTCCTGACAAATTGAGAGTCGGGATCAATTGTAAGAGCATGGTTTTCATTAACAGAAGTATTGATTTCAAAGGAATAATTTTTCTGGTATGAAAACTTTTGAATATTTTCAATGGCTTGAGCAGTCTTAAGCTCGAGAAAGTCGATGGATTGAGATTTTTGAATTTGTGTAAGTATTGCGCTAAAACCAATAACAGCCTGCATACCTGTTTTGAAAATGTGTTTAACCGATCCATTTTCAATATGATAGGCAATAATTGGCCGGTCTTTTTTATTAGCTGGATACAACAAATCTTCAATATTCTGAAGCAAAGCAATCGTTTCTTTTACATCATAATTTTCTGGAGAAAGAGAAAGACTACCTTTCTTTCCTGATACACGAATTTCTATTGTTCCAAGTTTATTCATTATCACAAAGATATGATAAAATCCATATCGAGTGGAAAGTATTTATTAATCATTATCAGACTAATCTTAAATATCATCCACGTATAGTAGTTATAGTATTACCATTTCTTGGACGCTAATTATTAATCCATAATTAAGTTTTTATTTTTTTCCCCTTCATCGAATAGAACCTGACTGAAAGCTTAGCTTATCGTCTCTTCACCGGAGGGACCCTTTTCTGTGGGCAGGAGGGCTTCCTTCCGCGGGGGAGAGCTTGACTTCAGTCTTAGGGCTGTCTCGCGCCACGGGCGGGAGCCTTTCTGAATGCTTATTGAAGGTTCTCCCCCCGGGCGAGACGGCTTCTGAAGTGTTAACCCGGCTTCCCGCCCCGGGCGCCGGCCTGTCCTGATTATTCAGGAACCTTCTCCCCCCGGGCGGGAAGGTTAGCTAAGACTGAGGTTGGCCTCTCGCCCCGGGGTTGGACTAATCTGAATGCTGATGATGCCATCAAAAAAATGTATTTTTGGCTTTCTTAATCAAGTGTTACCAATCAAAACGTTGTAAGCATGAAAATAATTTCCTGGAATGTAAACGGACTCAGGGCGGTGGCCCGCAAAAACCTGTCGGAAAGTATTGATCAAATGAATCCGGATATCTTGTGTTTCCAGGAAACCAAGGCGCAGGACGACCAGGTGGCTGAGGTGCTGAAAACTTATGACAATTATCATGTCTGTTCGAGCTCAGCCGAACGGAAAGGCTATTCGGGCACGGCTGTGTTGTCCAGTCAGGAACCCAAAAGTGTAAGTCAGGGCATTGGCGCTGAAGATCATGACAAAGAGGGGCGGGTGCTGACACTGGAGTTTGATGCTTTTTTCCTGGTGAATGTGTATGTTCCCAACTCGGGCAGCGACCTGAAACGCCTTGACTATCGCCAGCAGTGGGACAAAGCCTTTTTCGACTACCTGAAAAAGCTCGAGCAATCGAAGCCGGTGGTGGCCTGCGGCGACTTTAACGTGGCACACAAATCCATTGACCTGGCACGTCCTAAACCCAACTACAACAAAAGCGCCGGGTATATGCAGGAGGAAATTGACGGAATGGATCGCTTTACCCAGAATGGATTGGTAGACAGCTTCCGCTATTTTTATCCCGACAAGGAAAACATTTATTCGTGGTGGAGCTACCGCGCCGGTGCTCGCGGCAAGAACGTAGGCTGGAGGATCGATTATTTCCTGGTCAGCAAATCATTCATCACAGAAGTAAAAGACGCCTTCATCCTCAACGAAATTATGGGCTCCGACCATTGTCCGGTGGGCATTGAGTTGAAGTAGGGGGTAAGCATTTATCCATTTGAGCGATGGCTACATGTACTTCTCAAGCACCAAGTCGAGCTGCTTATTATGCACCGGTTTAGGCATAAAGTCGTTGCAACCACTTTCTATCGCTTTTTCACGATCGAATTTCATTACATAAGCCGAGAGTGCCACAATAGCAATGTCCGGATTTATTTCCCTGATTTTTCGGGTGGCTTCATACCCATCCATTACAGGCATTTTTAAATCCATGAATATCAGCCCTGCTTCAGGATTATTCTTAAGAAATTGTACCGCTTCTTGTCCGTTTGAAGCAGTATACACATTTACTCCCCGTCGTTTTAATTTCATCTTCATCA
>JASMTJ010000326.1:0-1342 GCA_041694335.1 Bacteroidales bacterium | reverse complement strand
TCCCTCACCTCGGATATCGATATCCCCGAGGGGCACTATGCCGAAGACAACATGAAATCGACCGTGGTCCCCAACCGCAACATGATCTTGCTGTCCCTGGCCACCGGCTATGCCGTAACCGTGGGTGCGCGAAGTTTCCGGCCTTGGCGATCACCAGAGTGAGCGGGCTTTGCAGCCAACCTGATGCCAAGGCCTTTGCACAGTACCAGCCAAAAACTCACAAGGGCCTGGCCATTAACGCCAGCCAGCATGCGCGCCCATGGAATGGAGCCGAAGGCGCAATGTAATGGGCGTCGCCGTGCCTGCACTTGTTATTTTTTCCTGGCATGCGCCTCATATACAGGGAGCGCCAGATCTAAAAAGCTGTTGACCGATTCGATAATTTTTCTTGTGCTTTCAGAAAATTTATCGAGGTGCTTTATTATTACAACAGCTGTCTTTTGTTCTATTACTTCATCAGATAGTCCGATACTTTCAATTCCGCCATTTAAAATTAATTTAGCCTTCTGCGCTGTATCTACCCACTCTAACTCTTGATTGGAATATCTATCATGATGAACAACACCATTCCTTTCAAGCCGATATACTGCGCAAGCTTTATTGATTTTCTTCAGTGCGTCATTCAGCCGGAACTTCTCAACTTTTCGATTGGTAGTCATCGATACGTGATTAACGGAGGCTTCAGCCATTTGAATGTCACATAAATAGTTTGTAAAGATCAATGCACGATCATAAACGGAGCGGCTTCTAATCAAATAATTCTCAATGTGAAACTCTATATACTCTGCTATTTCATGCTCGTTCGGACTAAACCGATAAGATTGCTTTATGCATTCTTCTGCCACCTCTAACTTCTTCAATGAAGTTTTTATTGCCTTACAGGTAGCCCAGCAATCCACGTGATATTGCTCGACTTCCGTCTTTTCAGAGTCATTTTTTTGAGTTTCTAGGTCGCTTAAAAACGACTCAAATATTTGATGCGCCAAACAGCTCTCCTAAAAATATAACGGCTAAAGCACCGGCAGAAAAATCAGAGCGAAGCGGCGGTTTTTCTGCCCGGTGGCTTTACTTGTTAGGCATAGCAGATTTATTTGCAACAATCTGTTTAAGATAAGCAAGGGTCTTTCCTATTGATATAAAGATAGAAAATTGCACTACACCAGCCGTAAACCATACCCAGGAATATACATAGCTTACAGTTGATGGCGCTTTTCCATAACCCATGCTTTCAGGCCATAATTTAGCCCCCAAAATTATCCCACCGAGCAGGGAAACAAATGCGACCACATAAAATAGAACGGAAAGAGGTGATGAAACAGTCACTTCTCCTGTTGCAACTTTT
>JASMTJ010000325.1:0-6696 GCA_041694335.1 Bacteroidales bacterium | reverse complement strand
GCTGGTCTTTGGTATTCGGATTGGCTTTCGCAGAAAAAACATTCGGGTAATCATTACGGTCGTAGTCGCGGGGCACCTCGTCCTCGTTCTGACACCCTGCCAGCAAGCTTGTTAGCAAAACAAAAATCCATATTCTTTTCATGATACCGGATAATTTAAACATTCAATTGCGTATTTTCTTCACCAGCCTTTTTGTCGCGCGACTTTCCCCACAGGAATCCCAGGAAACCACCCAAAATCAATCCTGCCAAAGGATACAGGAAATTCATGTTGAAGGCCATCACTACAAAGCCGGCCATACCAAGCACGCTGGCACCAATAGTGATTCCGCCCTCCGTAAACTGGTTGGATGTGCTCAGTCCGTGTTGCCCTTGCAGATGTTTGATGATAACCTTGAAACGCTTCTCTATACTGCGTTTCACAGCCGGTGAAGGGTTCTTAAGTTTTGGGAGGTCTGAAGCCAGCTCATGGAGCATCTTCTGGTAGTTTCCGGTTTCTTCGCAGGCCTGGCAATAGCTGGCTATTTTTTCGGATAGCTCGCTGATTCTTTCCGGATATTTTAATCGCCGGGCCTGGCACTGATCCGGGAGCATTTTCCGGTGTCTCTCAACCAACTGTTGAATGGCCTGATTCTTCTTTACTACTTCGCTCATAATTTTTGACTGAATCACAAAAGTAAGAATTTAAAAGCTTCATAGCTGAGCTAAGATTGTAATGCGGGAGGCAGGCGCATAAAAAACAGCTGGTCCTAAAATTGAGACCAGCTGTTTTTTCGATTCATTCTTCAAATCAATGAACGCTTAGATTCACTTGTAAGCCACTTTCAGGACATCATCAAAATATTCCACAAAGTGAGGCTCCAGCCCTTCCTTGAGATAATCGGGCAGCGACTCAAAATCCCGCTGATTCTCTTTGGGGAAGATCAGTCGTGTAACTCCAACGCGCCGGGCGGCAATCGTTTTTTCGCGCACCCCGCCAATCGGGAGCACTCTTCCCGTTAAGGTCAGTTCGCCGGTCATGGCCAGGTTTTTGTTTACGGCTTTCCCTGTGGCCAGCGAGTAGAGCGCCAGAGCCATGGTGATTCCTGCCGAAGGGCCGTCTTTAGGTGTGGCGCCGGCCGGAACATGCAAGTGTACTTCATGCTCATCAAAAAACTTACAGTATTTATTCTCCTTGCAAAGAATGGAGCGCACATAAGAATAAGCAATCTGGGTCGATTCTTTCATTACATCGCCCAGTTGTCCGGTCTGCTTGTAGCGTCCCGACTTGCTTTTGATGGCGTTGGCCTCAATGTAGAGGGTGGCGCCCCCCATTGAAGTCCAGGCCAGCCCCAGGGTCACCCCCGGAATACTTTTCTTGTAGAGCTTTTCGGTGGAGAAGACTGGCTTGCCGGCAAACTCTTCCACGTTCTTTTGCGAGATGTTGACCCTGCTTACACCCTCTTCAGCTTGTTTCAGGGTCACCTGTCTCATAATTTTCTGAATGCGCTTCTCGAGATTACGTACACCGGCTTCGCGGGCGTAATTGTCAATTAAAATCTCCAGGGCTTTATCGGTAATGTTTACCTCTTTCATCAGCAAGCCGTGACGCTTTGCCTGCCTGGGGATAAGGTAGCGCTTGGCGATCTCTACCTTTTCTTCCAGGATGTAGCCGGGAAGCTGAATCACTTCCATCCGGTCTTTTAAGGGGCGCGGAATGGTATCGAGCTGGTTGGCCGTGGTAATGAAAAGGATGTTCGATAAGTCATAGCGCACGTCGAGGTAATGATCGAGGAAATCCTTGTTCTGTTCCGGGTCGAGCACTTCGAGCAGTGCCGAGGCCGGGTCGCCCTGGTAGCTGATACCCAGCTTATCGATTTCATCGAGCATAATCACCGGGTTAGAGGTGCCGGTACGCTTGAGGCTTTGGATAATCTTTCCGGGCATTGCTCCTATGTAGGTTCTTCTGTGGCCTTTTATCTCAGCCTCATCGCGCATGCCCCCCACAGAGAAGCGGTAAAATTCACGATCGAGCGCATGAGCAATCGAACGGCCTACGGAAGTTTTTCCCACACCCGGAGGCCCCACCAGGCAGATGATGCTTCCGGAGATGCTGCCGCGTTTGATAATGGTGGAGATGTACTGAAGGATGACGTCCTTAACATCCTGCAGGCCGTAATGCTCATCGTCAAGCACCTTACGGGCTTTACGGATGTCGGTGTTGTCTTCTGAGTATTTTCCCCACGGGAGTTCAGTCAATGTGTTCAGGTAGCTTCTGGTTACCTGGTACTCCGAAGAGGAAGGCTCCAGTACCTGCAATTTTTCCATCTCTTCATCAAGGACTTTCTTAAGCTCATCGGTAAGCTTCAGGCTTCTGATGCGTTCTTTGAGTTTTTCTATTTCCTGCGATTTGTCGTCTTTCTCGAGCCCCAGTTCTTTTTTGATAGCTTTTAGCTGCTCGCGCAAAAAGAACTCCTTTTGCTGCTTGTTAACCTTCTCGTCGATTTGTTTTTGGATCTTGTCTTGTATCTCCGAAAGTTCGATTTCCTCCCGGAGGAGAATGAGGATTTTTTCGGCTCGTTCGTTCAGGTCTTTGCTTTCGAGCAGCTCCTGCAGTTTATCTGTATCGGCCGACAAGATGGAAGCAATCAAGTCCATGAGCATGCCGGGCTTATCGTTGGGGATGTTTGACAAGATCATTCGTAACTGTTCCTGCATCAGGGAGTTTTTCTTGATAAGATCCTTTACCGCGCCGATAATGCTGTTTACATACGCCTTAAGCACCTCGTCGGGACGCTCCTCAGGGTCTTTGTGATACTTTACCTGCCATCTGAGGTGGTTTTTGCTTTTGATGGTTTTTACGTGCTCGAAACGTTGCATCCCTTGCAGCAGCACTTGCGCCTGGCCGGCGCCATTCGATTGCATCCTGTAAACCTTGCAAATAGTACCGTAGCTGTACAATTTAGATTGGTAAAAGTCTTTTTCGTCCTGCTCCTTTACAAGCACCATACCCACATATCCATTTTCATTTTCGTAGGCATGCTTGATAGCTTTTACAATATTTTCGCCGCCAAAACTCATCGGGGTCATTACTCCCGGAAACACCGGCCGGTTCATTACCGGAATGACTGTCAGGTTATCCGGGAGAATATCGGATAGAACCACCAGGTCAGATGCCGGTTTTTGCTGATTCAGATTTTTATTCTCATTATTTTCTGTTGACATATCATTAGTTTTTTAATGTTTATGAGCCCAGTTCATAAATGGCTCCATTTGTTGTAATGGTAAAAGCCGGCCTCTTGTTTGGATTGCCGGATAAATTTTTCAAAGAACTGCATGATTAAAAAACAAATTAGTAGCGATGTGGTTATGTCACTAACAAAATAAAAACCAAAATTAAAATACTGAAAAAATGGCAGAAATTACATTAAAAGGAAATCCGATTCATACGAACGACCAATTACCAACCGAAGGAAAATCAGCACCTGATTTTAAGCTGACAAAAACAGATTTGTCTGACGTAAGCCTTAAAGATTTTAAAGGCAAGCGTGTGTTGCTGAATATTTTTCCAAGTTTGGATACTGACGTTTGTGCAGCTTCTGTAAGGAAGTTTAATGCACAGGCTGGTGACCTGGATAATACGGTAGTGGTAAGTGTATCCAAAGACCTTCCTTTTGCGCACAACAGATTTTGCTCAACTGAAGGGCTCGACAACGTGGTTTCAACCACTCAGCTTCGTTCAGACAGTTCTTTTGCGAAAGATTACGGTATTGAAATCGTGGATGGCCCGATGGCCGGATTAATGGCCAGGAGCGTGGTTGTCATCGATGAAGACGGAACTGTAAAATACACCGAGCTGGTTCCTGAAATTGCACAGGAGCCGGATTATCAGAAAGCGATTGATGCGTTGAAATAAACGCGTCTTCAACATAAAAAAACCCGTAACGGAGAGCCGTTACGGGTTTTTTATTGAACTATTGTAATAATTTGAAGACTTATAAAATCTGTGAAAATCAGTTGTATCTGTGTTGTCAGTGTGCTATCATTTTTGATTAAGGCTTAAATTATCACTAAGAATTTATCAGTACTCAATCTTGTTTTCACTAAACACCTCATCATCCTGTAAAAGCTCCAGTGATTTCTGGATGGTTTCATCTATTTCGCTGATTACTTCGTAATAAGCGCTGATATCAAAAATATTTCTGGCGATGAGCGCTTTAATCAGCGCGTGGATGTTTTGTTGTGATTTCTTATAGTCTTCTTCGTTTAGCTCCACTCCGGCATCTTTAGCGAAGGCAAGAAATTCTTCCTCGATTTCCTGGCTGACGTCGAAATTGTTTTTGAAGTCCTTTACTGATTTGTACTCTTTTTCGTAGGATTTCCTTTCGTTTTCAAGCAAATCAATCACAAAATTATTCGGAACGCGTTCTTTTATCAAGTCGGTGTAATAATCGGTATATCCTGTCGAGTCCCACGCCACGAAGATATCCGGCATAATGCCGCCACCGCCGTAAACCGTTTTTCCGGTGATGGTAGTGTATTTCAGGGAGTCGGGGAAGGAGATGCTGTCGGCATAGATGTGCTCCTGGTGTTCGAGGCGCTCGCGGAGGTCGTCGTAATATTCATCCACGCCTTCATCGTAAGGGCGCTGGATACAACGTCCGGACGGTGTGTGATAACGAGCGGTGGTTAATCGGATAACCGAGCTGTCGGGGAGGGTAAACGGCCTTTGAACCAGCCCTTTCCCGAAAGAGCGTCGCCCAACGACCAAACCGCGGCCATAGTCCTGAACTGCTCCCGAAACAATCTCACTTGCAGAAGCAGACCCTTCGTTGATAAGCACAATCAGTTTTCCCTTCTTGAACGTTCCTTTTTTAGTGGCGTGGAAGTCACGTCGCGGTGCTACGCGGCCTTCGGTGTAAACGATGGTTTTGTTATCATCAAGAAACTGGTCGGCAAGTTCAATGGCCGTTTGGAGGTAACCTCCCGGATTGCCACGTAAATCCAGAATCAGGTTTTCAATGTCCTGGTCTTTCAACTCCGACATGTAGTCTTTGAACTCATCAACGGTGGTTCTTGAAAAGCGCGATACTTTAATGATTCCGGTTTTATCATCGAGCATATATCCGGCATCCACACTGTTGAGTGGTATTTCGTCGCGGGTAATGGTAAAGTCGATCAAATTCTTACGACCGTTTCTTTTTATTCCTACTTCCACCTCGGTGCCTTTTTTCCCGCGAAGGTGATCCCGCACATACTTGTTGGTGAGCTTGTCGCCGGTGGCATTTTCTCCGTCAATCTTCACGATTTTATCGCCGGCACGGATCCCCACATCATCAGAAGGGCCTCCGGGAATGGGCGCCACCACCAGAATCGTGTCGCGGTAAATCTGGAATTGTATGCCGACACCTTCGAAGTTTCCTTCTAAGGGCTCGTTGGCTTTCTCAATTTCTTCTTTAGAAAAATAGGTGGAGTGGGGGTCGAGCTCTTTAAGCATCGAGCGAATCGCCTCTTCAGTAATTTTTTCGTTATCCGGATTTTCCACATAAGCGTAGTTGATGATTTTCATCGCGGATACAATCTTCCTGATTTGTGCCTCGTTACTTGTTTGTGCCTGAACCTGTATGATTAACAACACGGCGGTTGCCGCTAATATCCATTTTTTGAAATCTTTCATGATCATCTTCATTTGAACAATTGCCTTTATCTTCTTTTTGTATCAAAGTATCAAAGATATAGTATTTTAGCAAAAGCTGAATTGATGCAGCGGGAATTAATAAATATTAACAGTTTTGAGCAGTAAACACGAACAGCGGAAGCTTATTGGCAGCATGATTTATCCGTTTCTATTGGTAATGGCCATGTGGATCGTTAAAATCGTGGAAGTTACGGGGGGATACCGCCTGTCTTTTCTTGGTGTGATTCCGCTGACGTGGGAGGGGGTACCGGGAATCCTGACCGCGCCTTTGGTTCATGGTGATTGGGACCATTTGGTTTCGAACAGTGTTCCTTTGTTTGTGCTGGCTACAGGGCTGTTCTATTTCTACGACCGGAAAGCCTTCCGCATCCTGGTGTTTGCTTATCTGCTGCCCGGGCTGTGGGTGTGGCTGTTTGCCCGCGGCAACAGTTCACATATTGGTGCCAGTGGTGTGGTGTATGCGCTGGCCGCTTTTCATTTTTTTAGTGGATTATTCAGGAGACAGAAGCAGCTCCTGGCTTTTGCCATGATTGTTATTTTCCTTTACGGAAGTATGGTGTGGGGTGTCTTCCCGGATTTTTTCCCGCATAAGAATATCTCCTGGGAATCGCACCTGATGGGAGGGGTTGCCGGGTTGTTGCTGGCCCTCTTCTTTTTGGATGCCGGTCCGCAGAAGGAAAAGGACGAATGGCTGGAGCATGACGAGGAATGGGAAAGCCGCATCCGGAAAATGCATGGCATCCAGCCGGATCAGGAGATTGATTTCCGGTATGATTACAAAGAGAAAAAGAGAACTAAGGATTCTTAACCTTCCCATATTTGTGTCGCTGCTGGCGGAGCTTTGCTTAAAATTAGTGGCTTGTCTGTGAATTAAATATCTTTGAGGTAAAGCACCAAATGACAAATTTCAAATAAATCCCAAAGTCCAATGTTTGAAACCCTAAACAGTATAATATGTTTTTGATTTTAAATGCTTTGGATATTGGTGTTTGAATATTGCATATTATTTGGGTTTTGAGT
>JASMTJ010000324.1:0-7191 GCA_041694335.1 Bacteroidales bacterium | reverse complement strand
CAAGGGCCTGGTAGGCATAGGCCTGCCTAGAAAAGCCAGCAAGAAGGAACTAAAGGAAGGAACCCACTACGCCGTCGAATCACCGGATTTAACGACCCAGAATGTCGCACTGGGCTGGGAGGATATCCAGCACATGCAAACCGGCACCGTCTACAAAACCTACCTGGACGACACCCTCCCAGGCGGCGAAGTAGAACGCACCGTGGAATACAAAGCCCCATTCTTCCGCCCGGATCGGGAGGAGGACTATCGGGTGGCTTGGGAGGTTTTCAGGAATAGCTCTAATTAAAGGTAAAAAAATATGAGCAGTGGGATTATTACGACGCGAGATCTTTTGGACTCTGCATCTAACGAAGAGCTCGAACCGCTGGTTGAGTACATTCTTAAAGCATCTACAGAAGGGTTGAGTGGGAGCCCTGAGTATAAACGCCATCATCCGGATCATGCTCGCTATAGTGCCAAAGTTTATGACGAAATTTGCCTGTTTGGCGGAAACACCTTGGTAAACATTTTCCGGAAGTCGGGGCCTTCATACTCGGAGGTTGTTAAAGATGCTGCGAGTAAAGTGGGGGTAAAAAATATCAGTAACGGCTCCATTGTTGATATTGAACAACGAATGATCCAGGAGCTTTTGCGAAAGGCAGCGAAGGAGGCTAAAGGGAAGGAGCGGGAAGAGTTGGAGGAAGTTTTACGCAATGCTGGCATGAACCATAAAGATTACAAGGCGTTTTTGTCAGGTGCCTCACTGGTGTCGCTACTAGCACCCCATTTGTACAGAGTGTTTATGTATCAGGCTTCAAGTTTAATCGCTTCGGCTGTTGCCCGGCAGTTATTGGGCCATGGTTTAACGATTGGCGCCAGCTTTGCCACGGGGCGGGCAGGCGCGATGTTCCTCGGCCCTTTGGGCTGGGTTCTGGCCGGTCTGTGGACTGCAGCCGATATAGCCGGGCCGGCCTATCGGGTAACAGTGCCTTGTACTCTGCATATTGCTATGTTGCGTCAAAAATGGATTGCAGCGCAGGAAGTTGGGCCATTAGAGGGGGCGTTTGATGACTAACATCAATGTGGTGTTTGAGCTTTCTGAGGAAATTGCCAAGGGGCTTGCGGACGGAACTCTTGAGCGTGTGGGGGGAGTGATTCGGCATGTCGGTAATAAAAAGATTGTTGTTTGGCTTACCGAGGCCGGTGCGGAGGCATCTGAAAAAACAGGGCTTCCCAGTATCTTGTCCAGCCCGCAAATGTTAATGGGGCTACAGGTCGCCAATCTGGCGGTCAATGTTGCGGGATTTGCGCTTATTTACCGAAAATTGCAGCAGGTACAGCGACAGATAGAAGGAATCGACCAAAAACTGCAAGCTCTCTCCGAGGCACACGCGTGGCTCGAAAAAAAGCACCTTATCGAGCATCTGGCACCCATGTGTAGCGCCTTGGAAGCGCTCTCTAGTATTCACTATATTCAAGATCAAGAAACTTCGAAAAGTAAGCTTTTACATGCCGACAGTAAGTTAGAAGATGCAAGTATTTATTTTCGTAATGTCTTGGGAGAAATGCTTGTCAATAAGCTAGAGCAAGAGCGACCAGAAGAGTTCGCTGTGTGCTATAGGGCTTGGGTCATGGCATCCCAAGGTAGAATTCAGACCATGGCCGAGTTGGGCGAAATTCCATTGGCGCAACATCTTGCACAGAAGCTTAAAGCCCAGCATCAGGCATTTGGTAGAGATTTTCTGGAGGTGCGAAGGGATCCGTTAAGAAAGCTGACGAGCGAACACGTGCATGCTGATTCAGAAGCCATTTTGAAAGAAATCGGTCAGCAATCTGCTGGCGCCCATGAAATTATCAAGGGACGAGTACTCCAGCTCGATTACATGGTCGAAAATAGGCTCACTTTAAATGATTTTCCCGCGATTTCTGATGGATCAAGGGGGGCATACGCTTATATCTATCTTTGAGGTTCTTTGGAGTTGGCGTATCGAAAAGACCGTCATTATAAAACTGTGACGGTTTGTAACGCCGGCTTCCAGTTCGAATAATCCTGTTACATGATTGATTCCCTAGCTGGTATGACTAGAAAAGCGACAAATCAGTGCCCTGGGAATGTGGCACACCATCTTGGAAATATAGTTTGGGATGGATCCTGAGTCTCTCTATAGCCTTGGCTAATGCCTCCCGTAAGGCGTGCCGTCTCTCGAAACACGACTCTTAGTAGCTGAAAGGAAAAAGGATATGCACACAGATAATTTGGAATTATTAAGGAAAGAGGCATCCAGATTGATCGATTTGGAAAGCCACTTACTTTCTAGTATTAAGAGTGCACCGGGGTTAATTCCTGAGGAAAATGATTCCGCCCAAACATTTGATCCAAAAACTTTGGAAGAAGGCTTGGAGGTGCTCTCAGGAGAGCGGCACAAGCTTGACTCCATGGACATGGTAGTGGCCGTTGTTGGAACAATGAAAGCTGGAAAGTCGACAACAATTAACGCTATTGTAGGTAATGAGATCCTTCCCAATAGAAACGGTCCTATGACGTCAATTCCTACTCTTATTCGTCATTCCAAAGGTCAAAATACTCCGGTAGTACGTTTCGATAATAATGCCCCGATCAATGCACTTTGTCAGAAGCTGAATGACGTTGTAAGGAGTAAGCCTGAGCACGTAGCAAAGCTATATGATGAATCCGCTGATATGGCAGAAGTGATTGACTTCATTAAAAGCGGTGAAAAGGTGAAACCCGTTTACGAGGGCCGGCAAGGTGTTTTTGAGTTCCTTCGAATAGTTAATGACCTGGTTCGGATTTGTCGGGAGTTAGAGCAGGATTTTCCTTTTTCTGACTACGACGAAATGCATGAATTACCCGTTATTGAAGTAGAGTTCACTTCTTTGTCGGAAAAAGAAAGTGGGTTGGGTAATCTCACCTTACTTGATACTCCGGGGCCAAACGAAGCTGGACAGAAGCACCTTAAGTTGATGCTTAGAGATCAGCTACGAAAAGCTTCGGCAGTAGTTACGGTACTAAATTACACCCAGCTCAAATCTGAAAGTGATGAAAGCCTACGAAACGAAATTAACGCAATTGCAGATATTGCAAAAGGGCGGATGTATGCATTTGTTAACAAGTTTGACCAGCGTTCACATAACGACCCTGATGAGGCTGGTGTAAAAAAGGTAGTTAGTAATCTTCTGGCAGGCTCTATCCCAGAGGATAGTATATTTGCTGTCTCCGCTCAGCAGGCGTTTTTAGGAGAGGTGGTGCAGAAATACATTCGTGAGAACGGAAAGCTGCCAGACCCTGAAGAACACCCTTGGGTGGAGGGGTTTGCAAGAGACTGCTTTGGACGGCGTTGGCAGTCAAAGCTTGATGATGCTGATCGAGTTTTAGATGAAGCAAAAGGGTACTGGGAGGATTCGGGCTTTGCATTGCCATTAGAAAAAGTGGTGCATGCAGCTCACCAGAATGCTGCTTACTATGCGCTTGACTCAACGGCATCCAAGCTTGCTTCCCTTGCGGAGAGAATATCGAACTTTGTTAATGGTCGCGAAACTGCATTGCAAAAAACAACTGTTGAGCTCCAGGGATACATTGCGTCTTTGAAATCCGATGTTGACAGAATCTCAGAACTTCGTGACAGAAAAGAGGAAGAAGCCGACGTATTATTCGGAAAGCTTAAAGAAGAGATTGAAGTCACACTGGCTGATTCCATTAATGAGGCCCGAAGTATTACCGGAAGGCTATTTAAAGATGGAGTTATAGAGAGTCAGAAGAAGGAGCTAGCGGTCACTAAAGGAACTGCTGGAGAGCGTGCTGATGCAGGAGATAGAGTTACCGTCAGTCAGAAGAAAAGATCTAGCCTGGGAGCAATGGGTTTAGCGGCATTTATGCATGGTTCCGATAATGTAAAAGATAAAGATTCTACATCGAATGAAAATAAGCTAGATACGAGCAAGCGAGAGATTGAATTTAGGACAAAGAAAGAAGCCAAAGAGTTTGTCAATGGATTTGAAAAAGCATTGAAGCCTGCGATTTCAAATCTTAATAAGAAAATGTCGAAGTCTGTTGATAGTGCAATTGTGGAATTTGATAAAAAGCTAAGGCTAGATGTTGCAACCGAGGCAGAAGAAATATTAGGCGATGTTAGTCAGCGACTAGGTAAAGAGGGTTTTGAAATTAATTTGAGAATCCCATCTAATCTCAAGGCAAGGTCTTTAGGGTTGGGCGATTTTGCAATGGGTGATGGTATTTCTGAAGATACCAAAACGGTTACGCGGCTTAAGCGTCAAGATTCCTGGACAGGTGATGTTAAAAGGTTCTTTGGTGGAATCTTTGATACTGATTGGGGGTATGACGAATATGAAACCGATATTGATGTTTACAAGGTTTCGCTCGATAAACTGAATTCTCAAACTCAAGAAACAATTGAAGAAAACGGGAAAGATTGGCGATACGAAGTCAAAGAAGAAGTGGAAATGCCGGTCCGGTCCACTTTGAAGGAATTTTTTGATGAGCTAGAGAGAAAGGTTGAAGTGGTTCGCGGTGATTTGTTGCAGGGTATTGATGACAAAGAAAAAAGCAAGAATGAGCAAGCGGAGCTGCTTAATGGGCTTAGGGCTATCGCGAAGAATGTGCCAGGGATGATGGAAGACACCGATGAGTTGCAAGGTGATGCTCGACAGAATCTGCAGGAGAGGTTGGCATGACGAACGATGTTGCTACAGCTGTAGAGTTGTTTCCTGCGCTCAAAGATAAGTGTGCGGTCAAGCTTGTTAGTCGACTTAACAATGCTAAGGAACAATCCCGGGTTCAGAAAGAAAGTCAAGGGTTCTTTAGCGAAGTGGTAGGTTTTTTTTCTGGAGAGACCCGGCGTCGACAAGACTCTATAAATACGCAATTGACTGATGTCGTTGAGGAAGCGATAGACCAGTTAACTGATGTTATGGATGTGGTCTCATTTAATAATAGAACGTTAGGTATTGTAGTCGATGAGTTGAAAAATCTGCAGAATCATACAGAGACTCTTGCCTATCAAACTATTGAGGTTAAAGGAAGAGTTGCTGAGCTTGAGGTTAAAGTTAATAGTCAGTTTCAGATGTTAACAGGTGCTATTGAGGAGATAGATTGTCGACTTAAAGCACGTCAAGAATTGGATTCCGTATTTCATAAGTGGGAATGCGGTGTGTTGAATCCGTTGCCTGTCAGCCTCCGTGGCTACGGAGTATTGGAGGAGTTGTGGTGGGGGGATTTCGGATTCTATTTGCAGAGCTATCCAGGGCAGGAAGCGGACAAGCTACTTCGCTATTTGAGGGACCGGGTTGTGGCGCGCTTTGCTAAGGATTTACAAATCGAGCCTAAGGTTCGAGTCCCCAGAGCAGGATGGTTGAACCAATCAGCTGATTCAATTTTGTCTCTATCAGCTGTGGTTCAAGGTGTAGACCTCCTGTCAGATTGGGCTACAGAGGATAGAGCCCCATTCGTTAGCTTGGTACGCAATCAATGCGCTGCAAATCAGGAGTTGCTGGCTGTACCGCATCTAATCAGTGCCGAACGACTTGGCAGAGAGTTCGTGGATGAAATTTTTATAGATAGGGATATAGCATGAAAATAGGGCTGGTTCTTTCTGGCGGAGGAGCAAAAGGTGCATATCAAGCGGGGCTCATTGCTGCACTCGCTGAACACGATATTGAAATAGAGATGATCTCAGGCGCCAGCATTGGCGCGCTAAATGGCGCGCTAATTTCAGCGGCAGGAGATATTAGCAAGGCGGCGGAACGCCTGGATAAGCTTTGGGATCTTGTTGCCACTAAAGATGTGTTGGGGTTCAATCCGGAGCTTTATCCTCGGTACTTAAGCATGCTGGTTGCAGCCGGTTTGACAGGCGTGGGTCAATTGGGACTTGGCCTTCTTGCGGGATGGGCTGGTAATCGGGCTGATACGGGTTTTGTGGACACCTCTCCGTTGACGGATATTCTCGATCGCTATCTATGCCCCCAAGAGCTCTCGAATGGCATTCCTCTCCACGTTTCGCTGTATCCCTATCGCGGTCGTTTACATGCAATAACGGAATTCATCAAAGGCGAAGTGATAAAGCGGTTTGATACGCAGCAGTCTATTTTCAAGCACGTGCAAGCCCTTAGCCCTGAAGAACAAAAAGAGGTGCTTCTGGCTTCTGCCGCCATTCCAGTACTTTTCACGCCCAGGAAAGTTGGGGGACAGTTATTCTCTGATGGTGGGCAAGGAAACTATAAAAGTGTTCAGGGCAACACGCCAATCACTCCATTACTTGGGCAAGGCCTGGATGCAATCATCGTTTCTCATTTGGAAGATGGCTCCTTGTGGGATGCGGATGATTTTCCGGACGAAAATATTTTTGAAATCAGGCCCTCCAGACGGCTGGCGGAAAAAGGTGCCAGGGACATGCTTGGCTTTGATGCACAGTCTATTTCCCGCTGGAAAGCACAGGGTAAGGACGATGCGACTCATTTACTCGACCGACTTATTAAGATCGCTGGCAGCAGAGCTGCTCTCGCTCAGTCTACGTCATCATTACAAAGTAAGGTGAACGGGCATAGCGATACCCTACAAAGTGAGTCTTTAGAGCTGGCCATGAAAAAGTTGGGCGAAGAATAACGCGTCAGGAGCGGCTGATCTTTTCCGGCTTTACCTAAGCTTTGATCGAGTGATTCATAGGGCTCCTGATTTTAAGAATTTCGATAATGGACAATGGTTTATATGAAGATCTCGACCTTACTGGACCAAATCGAATTCGGCCAGATCGCCCTGCCTGAGTTCCAGCGCGGCTATGTCTGGAACCGTGATCAGGTGCGTGGCCTGGTGCGTTCGCTGTACAAGCGCTACCCGGTAGGCAGCTTGCTGGCCTGGATCACTGATAGCTCCCAGGCCAAGGGGCGTGGTATTTCGGATGTTAATCCCGGGCAGCAGGTAAAAATGTTGCTGGACGGTCAGCAGCGAATGACCTCGCTGTACGGCATTATCAAGGGTGAGACGCCGGCCTTTTTTGATGGCGATGCCAATGCCTTTCGCGGCCTGTTCTTCCATGCGGAAACCGAAGAGTTTTCGTTCTATATGGCGTCCAAGATGCAGGGTAACCCGCTGTGGGTGGATGTCACCAGGTTGATGAAAGAGGGCGAGGAAGATCGTATTCAGGATGAGATCCTGGAATACACGGAAGATCTCAAGCG
>JASMTJ010000323.1:0-11858 GCA_041694335.1 Bacteroidales bacterium | reverse complement strand
ATTGTAATCCGAAAGGGCTTCGCATGAGTTGATTTCGGCGAGCACACCCTCCCATGCTTCTCCGGATATTTCTGAGGTGCTAACAGCACTGTGCTCTGGTATAGGGTTCGAAGAGCTTACCACCGCAAAACTACTCAGGTCTTTAAGTTCGGTCATTCCATTGTATTCATACACCAGCCCCGTAATCAGAATGCTGTCGCCAACACTGGGAGTGTAGTTGTTGTCATAGATGAAAAGCCCGTTCCATGCGCCGCCTTCCGGTGAAGAGATAAAATATCTTCCGCCATTAAAATCAGCCACCGTAACAATTCCGCCGGTGGTCACCGTTTGCCCCTCATACAAAGAAGGGTAGGAGCCATCACCTGCAATGGTGGTGTGCTGTATCTCGTAAATGCTGGTCTGGCCAATCAAAAGCATTGGCATTAAACTGATAAAAAATATCGCTAAGCTTCTCATCGTTCTGCTGCTAAATTTCAAGATGTGTAAAAGGCCGTAAAGTTACCATTTCTTAGTGGATACGACTTAAGGAGAAACATTTGGGTAGAGATCGGCGGAATCCTTAGTTGTTAGTTGAATGTACTTTACCTTTTCTATACCGCACATTTACAAATCTTTATATTGCCACATTTTATCTTCTCCAGATTCATCTGCAAAAAATTCAATTTTACTGTCAGCAGGCATAAATACAACATCAGGAAAATTTGCTGTGCCGATGTCTAGATACTTAAGTGTTTCACTATCTGATATATTCTTTAGTTGATGCACTCCTTTTTCTCCTGCCGGAAACCTTACAACGTCTCCCGGTTTAACTTTTATGACGCCCTTTTCCGTTGTCACTTCTCCTTGTCCCTGAATAATATAGAATACTTCTTCGTTGCAGGTGTGATAATGAAGCGGCCAGTTAATATTCCCTGGTGGAATTTCATATAAATCACAATACAATTTGTTGATGTGCTCATCATCAATTAATCTTTTTTTGCGATGTCCTGTTTCATTAGACTTCGACCAACTATTCCATTTTACTTGCTTTTCACTGATTTTTAAAGTCTCATGTTTCATAATTTCTTTTTTTAGTTGTAATGACTGTCTTTATCGACAGGTTTCTTGCCTTGCAGTTACGTGCTACGTATATAACAAGGTAATAAATCTTAAACAAGAAAACCCCGCCATCAGACGAGTGATGGCAGGGTTGGCAATATATAGTCAACTCAAAGCTACTCTTTTTCGTTGTACTCTTCCACGATGGCTTTCACATCGTCGGGAGCGACACGGCCGTAGGTTTTTTCTCCTACCAGCACCACCGGCGCCAGTCCGCAGGCGCCCACACAGCGCAGACAGCTCAATGAATACTTGCCGTCTTCTGAGGTTTCGCCCACACCTATGCCCAGCTCTTTCTTGAACTCTTCGAGCACGTTCTCAGCGCCACGCACGTAACATGCTGTTCCGGTGCAGATAGAGATGGGATAGCGGCCTTTAGGCGTCATCGTGAAGAAGGAGTAAAAAGTCACTACTCCGTAAACCTTGGCGGCACTTACGTTGAGTTCTTCAGCCACTTTTTCCTGGATTTCGGCAGGCAGATACCCGAAGTGCTCCTGTGTTTTATGCAGCACATTGATCAGGTTACCCGGTTTATTATCGAAGGATTTACAAATCTCCCTGATTTTATCTATATCCTGTTGTTTCAGTTCTACTTTAACTTTTGTCATAACTTTCTCTTTTAGAAGGATTAAATCTTAAACTTTCTCTTCTGACGTGTGTCGAAATAGTGCGTATGAAGCAGTTCGTGCGACTTTTCGCCCATCGGTTTACCCAGGTACTCTTCGTAGAGTTCCTTAATCATTGGGTTCTCGTGCGATTTGCGGATTTCTTTTCCGGCATCTTCGCGATAAAGTGCTTCGGCACGCTTTTTCAGGATTTCGGAGTTGCCATGGTGCAGCGGCTGGCCACCACCACCAATACAACCACCCGGACAAGCCATAATCTCGATGGCATGGTAGTGCGATTTTCCTTCTTCGATTTCCTCGAGCAGTTTCCGGGCATTCCCCAGTCCGTGAGCAATACCGATGTTCAGCTTCAGCCCGTCGAAGTCTACCTCTGCCTTACGGATACCTTCCATACCACGCAGTTGGTTAAAGTCTACCTTCTCGAGTTTTTTACCTGTGTGTACTTCATAGGCTGTACGTGTGGCCGCTTCGATAACACCACCGGTAGCGCCGAAGATAACGCCGGCACCTGTCGACTCTCCCATTGGGTTGTCAAAGTCTTCATCAGGAAGCTTGTTAAGATCCATATTGGCTTGCTTGATAAGGTGAGCCAGCTCGCGGGTGGAGATAGAGAAGTCCACATCCGGGTTGTCATCTACCTTAAACTCATCGCGCTGCGACTCGTATTTTTTGGCCAGACAAGGCATAATAGAAACCACGACCATGTCTTCACGCTTTACGTTCATCTTCTCAGCGAAGTAGCTCTTGGCAATGGCGCCAAACATCTGCTGCGGCGAACGTGCGGTAGAAGGAATTTCCTTCAGGTCAGGGAAGTGATATTCGAAGAAGTTCACCCATCCCGGACAGCAAGAGGTCAGGATAGGAAGTTTTACATCTTTGTCGCCATTGAGGTGCTTTGACAATCTGTCGAGCAGCTCAGCACCTTCTTCCATAATGGTGAGGTCGGCAGCAAAATCCGTATCAAAGACTTTATCGAAACCTAGTCTGCGCAAAGCAGAAACCATCTTTCCTGTAACGAGCGTTCCGTGCTCCATTCCAAACTCTTCGCCAAGGGCAGCACGCACCGCCGGAGCGGTCTGAACCACCACGGTTTTCTTTGGATCAGAAAGGGCGCGGATAACATCTGCCGTGTGGTCTTTCTCAGTAAGTGCTCCTGTTGGGCAAACCGCCACACACTGTCCGCAGTAAGTACACGGAGAGGCTTCGAGGTTCATCTCAAAGGCGGGAGTAACAACGGATTCAAATCCGCGGTTGATGGCTGAAAGGGCCCCCACCGTTTGCACGTCGTTACACATGGTTTCGCAACGGCGGCACATGATGCACTTGTCCATTTCGCGAATAATTGCCGGAGACGTGTCGAGACGATAGGACGACATTTCAGCGATTTCTTCGTTCGGTATTTCGCGCACGCCGAGTTTTACGGCCATGTCCTGCAGGTCGCACATTCCCGACTTGGCGCAGGTGAGGCAGTCTTTCGGGTGGTCGCTCAGGATGAATTCCATCACAGTGCGGCGGGCGTTAATTACGCGCGGAGTATTGGTTTTTACCACCATGCCGTCGTGGCATTCAGTAGAGCAGGAGGGCGCCAGGTTTTTGCGGCCTTCCACTTCCACCACACAAATGCGGCATCCGCCCGGTTTGTTTTCGATGTCCATATCCTCCAGGTTCATGTAGCAAAGAACCGGGATGTCGATATCAAGCTTTTTAGCTGCATGCAGGATAGTGGTCTTTTTTGGAACCTCCACCTGCTGATTATCTATTGTTATTTTAATTGTATCCATATTAATGCTCCTTATTATTTGATGAAGATTGCGTTGAATTTACACTTGTCCATACATGCACCACACTTGATACACAGTGCTGTGTCGATTTCATGGATTTGCTTACGCTCTCCTGAGATAGCACCTACCGGGCAAACGCGTGCACAAGCTGTACAGCCCACACAGTTTTCCGGTTCGATGACGTAGTTCATCAGGTCTTTACACTGTCCGGCCGGACATTTTTCGTCTTCCACGTGAGACACGTACTCATCCCAGAAGTTGTCAAGTGTAGAAAGTACCGGGTTTGGAGAGGTCTGACCTAATCCGCACAAAGCGGTATCTTTAATCACGTTACACTGATTTCTCAGGATGTCCAGGTCCTGACGGTTGGCTTTCCCTTCGGTGATCTTGGTCAGCAGCTCATGCAAGCGCTTGTTACCTATGCGGCAGGGCGCACATTTACCACAGGATTCTTCTACGGTGAAGTCGAGGTAGAATTTCGATACCGAAACCATACAGTCGTCTTCGTCCATCACAATCATACCCCCTGATCCCATCATCGAGCCGGCAGCCAGCAGGTTGTCGAAGTCGATAGGAGTGTCGAGGTGTTTTTCTGTCAAACAGCCACCCGAAGGGCCACCTGTTTGTACGGCTTTAAATTTCTTGCCGTCCTTGATGCCGCCGCCAATTTCGAAAATCACTTCGCGCAGCGTCGTTCCCATCGGAACTTCAATCAGACCTACGTTGTTAATTTTCCCGGCAAGGGCAAATACTTTCGTTCCTTTAGAGCTTTCGTTTCCGATGGAAGCGAACCACTTGGAGCCCTCGTTGAGAATGGCTGGAATGTTGGCAAAAGTTTCCACGTTGTTTACGTTGGTAGGCTTGCCAAGGTATCCTGATTCGGCAGGGAATGGTGGCTTGATAGTTGGCTCACCACGCTCTCCTTCCATCGAGTGGATAAGTGCTGTTTCCTCACCGCAGACAAATGCTCCGGCACCAAAACGCAGCTCCACGTCAAAATCAAACCCACTTCCGAGGATGTCTTTTCCTAACAGACCAAATTCGCGGGCCTGGTCGATAGCAATGTTCAGGCGTTTGATGGCCAGCGGATACTCGGCGCGGATGTATATCAATCCTTTAGTAGCACCCGTGCTGTAACCGCAGATGGTCATGGCTTCAAGTACAGAGTGCGGGTCTCCTTCGAGGATGGAACGGTCCATAAATGCACCCGGGTCCCCTTCATCGGCATTACATACCACATATTTCTGGTCAGCCTTGTTAGCGGCAGCAAACTGCCATTTCAGTCCGGCAGGGAATCCACCACCACCACGGCCGCGCAGTCCTGATTCTTTAATCTCCTCAATGATTTCTTCGGGCTTCATTTCCAGGAGGGCTTTACCCAAAGCCTCATATCCATCGCGGGCAATATATTCCTCAATATTTTCAGGATCGAGGAATCCGCAGTTACGGAGCGCAATTCTAAGCTGCTTTTTATAGAAACCCATGTGCTTTGAGTCGGCAACAGTTTCCTGTTTGGTAGGGTCTTTATAAAGCAGGCGCTCTACTTGACGGCCCTTAATGACATGCTCCTCAACAATTTCTTTAGCGTCCTCAGGAGTAACCTGTGTGTAGAAAGTGTTATCAGGTAAACATTTTACGATGGGGCCTTTTTCGCAAAAACCAAAGCAACCGGTGGTCACCACCTGTACATCGTTTTCCAGGTTATTGTTTTGAAGTTCTGTTTTCAGGTTTTCTTCGATGGTATCGCTGGCTGAGGCCCTGCAACCTGTACCACCACAAACCATCATGTGCATTTTATATTTTGCCATAGGTTTTCCTCCTTACTTTCTGTCGTCAATTGTTTCGTAATTCTGTGGGATAATCCCATCCACCAGTTCTCCGTTACGGACATACTTTTCGATGATTTCGTCGGCTTTCCTGACGTCGACCCAACCAAATACGATGGGCTCGTTACCCGGAAGGGTGACTTCGATGGTGGGCTCAGCGTAAGAGTAACCCATATCGCCGGTTTGCGTTACCACAGCATCGATGTTTCTTTTTTCCAGTTCATCGGAGAGGTAGTTGTAGACCTCTTTAGCACCTGAGGCAATGCCACTGGTAGCCATTCCGACTTTTATTTGGACCAGGCTCTCGGGGTGGTCGCTCCTCTCGCGAAGAGAGACTTTATTACGAAGCTCGTCCTTCATCTTTTTCAGCTCTGAGAGAGATTTGATCTTTGCCATTATTGTTTGATTTTTAGTTCTTTTCTAATCTTTTGTGAAAATACTAACAATTCTTTTCACGTGCAAAATTAGGATAGGGTAAAGTAATAACCAAGCTTTTGTGTTAAAAAAATAACACTGTGAATTAAATAACAGAAATATATAACGATTCTAAATAAGGAGTCTTGTAAAGTACAGAAATACAGCGTTTTAAAATGGTGTTTTGTAGAGCTTTAAAATTAGCCTGCTAATAGTTTTAATTCAAAATTCCAATATGATGTTTTACGCGAATCTTGGCGGATTGTACGAAACGCGGAACAACGAACAAAGAACCCGGAATGGCTAATCAATCCAATAACCTAAACGCCTGAGGAAATGCACACTTAAACGCTTTTCAATAAATCATAGAAATTTACAAAACTTACTAATCTAAAAACATGGTAACCTACAAACGCAGCAACCTACCTCAGTTTCTCCCCGCAATACTCTTCGATATTCTCGATGACCATTTCTTTGAGGTATCTGACCACCTGTGGGTCGTGCATGGGAGTGCCTTCGAGGGCTTCTTTGACATCTTTGGTGTTGAAAATGAACTCTCCCTGATCGGTGATATACGTGAATATAAAATCAATTTCCGGCTGACTGGTAGCCATGCCGACCACCGTATCAACCACATCACCCATTGGTGGTGTGTCCAAATGGTCCAGCTGAAAGGAAGCGTTCACCATCGTGCCCTTTTTTTCGGCTGATGAGATAGAGAACTTGCCTTCGCTTTGTTCTGCGTTTTGCTTTAGCAATGGAATACCCATCCCCACTTTCCTGGTAGTCCGGGAGGTGGTGTAAGGGTCGGCTACTTTATCCAGTATTTCTTTGCTCATGCCTTTGCCGTTATCTTTAATCAGCAGCTCAAGCAGATTTTTTTTCCGGCTGTTAAAGATATAAATGTCTATCATTGTTGACTCGGCAGTAATCGAGTTGTGTGCTATATCCAGAATGTGCTGGGCAATATTCTTCATGTTTTGGTCTTTAAATCACGGCAAAATTATGGAATTAAGAGGAGACGCTACGACCGCCGGTATTTAACAAAGCCATTTTAATTTCCTGAAAAGAGGGTTTTTCAATGTTAAACAACGTATGCACGCTTCCGATGTCTTCAGGGAAGTGTGCATCAGAGCTTCTGATAATAGAAAAAGCGTTTAGTAAAGGGTTCTCATTGCGGAAGTTACTGGTATCGGCATGCTTCGAGAGCTCCAGTGCATCCGCCTCAATGTCAGGTGGAATGAATCCGAGCTGGCTGGTAAGGCTGTATGCGCTGCGGTTGACATGCGCCGGAATAAAAATACCGCCACGCTGATGCACTTCTTTGGCAAGCGCATCCACTGACAGGGTGGTGGCGTTGATAAGCAAAGGTTCCACCTCTTCAAGAATCTGTTCATTACGGTCAATAATAACCTGATGGCCAAACAGGTCTGTTTTGTTTTTGACTTTTATCAATGATTGGTTCAGAAGCTGCTGGAAATCCCCGAGGACTTCGAACGTTTCGAAGAAAGCCAGGCAATGAGCTTCTTCTTTGGTGGTGACTTCCGCACCACAGAGTACAAAAATCCCCTTTTCGGATGCAATTTCGCTGGCCAGCCGGCAATGTCCGGTATGATTATGGTCGGTAATGCCGATAATATCCAAGCCTTTACTCTGTGCTATCGTTACAATCGTATCCGGATCCATGTCAAGACTTCCGCATGGTGAGAGTAACGTATGGATATGTAAATCAGCACGGTATTTTTGCATCTTTATCCTTGTTAACGTTCAAGTCAAGGAAACTGTTTTTTTGAAAAGAGGTTTAAGAACGAAGCAGGCTCCATACTTTTCCGGCTGTTTCGAAAGCTTCTTCTTTGGTTTTCAAAATAGGAATCCCTTCTTCCTCGCTTTGCTTACGCGTATCCTCGTCGGGCTCAAGTCCCTTTACCAGGATGACCGCCGCCAGTTCTTTGAGAGAGGCAATGGCCATCACGTTTTTATGAGTCTGCAAGGTGATCCAGACCTGACCTTCATCGGCATTGCCCATCACATCGCTGAGCAAATCGCAGGCATATCCACCTGTAATTTCATTGTTAACTCCCTTCGAGCCGCTTATCAGCTCCAGGTTTAGTTTATCTATGAGTTCTGATACTTTCATGGTTTCTTTTTTTGTGTTGTCCAGAATTTCCTGATAAAGGGATTCTGAACTTATTTTTTATGACGATAGGTATTGATTCTGTCTTTTCCCCAAATCTTTTCCATCCGCTTTTTTGCATCTTCTTTATCCTCGGCATCTTCGTATACTTTCATGCTGCGGATAAACACGCAATCATCCATAGAAGCTTTTCCGTGCACGATATCCTCGGCCAGCGACATGCAGGATGGTGCACCGCATCCACCGCAGTCAAAAAGAGGCAGTACTTTCATCAGCTCACTGCGCTCCTGCATCTTTTCCATAGCCTTCATCATATCTTCATCAAGTTTTTCGATGGACCGCGGACGGATAGGCTCCACCAACTTCATCGATTTATTGATGAATTCAGCATGCCTGTTCATCGGATCTTCAGGTTTGGTGCGCTGATCTTTCCTGAGGTCTTCAGCCCGCTGCTCCATTTTTTCCACGGTAAGGAACCGGTTGTTGACATTTAAAACCCCTCCGGCACAGCTCTCATCGCAAGCGCGTAGCTCGAGGAAATCAATGCCTGTGACCTCTTCTTTTTCAAGTTTTTCGAGAAACTCCATCACATTCTGAATGCCATCGATAGCCAGGTTTCTTCCGGGCATCACTGACGACTCACCCTTGGTCAGACTCCATAAAATGCCGGTGGGCGAAAGGTTGTTTTCGACCGGTACACGACAGGTTGTGCTCTTATTGTTTTTGATCTTGTGCAGTAGCTTGTTGTAAAGAGAATCAATATTGATCACCCCGTTGATAAGGTGTTGCTTTTCTCCTACAGGACTCTTTACAGCAGCAATTTTGGCTGCACATGGAGTGATGTAAAAAAGACCAATGTCTTGCTTGTCAACCCCTTTGTCTTCCAGCTGCTTTCTGTAATAGAGAGCCGCAATATCAAAGGGTGGTTTGAGCAACATCAGGTTCTGAGTCAGTGAAGGAAACTTCACCTGGATAAGCCTGACGATGGCCGGGCAGAAGGTTGAAATGGAAGGCTTTTGATCTTTCTTCAGGTCTTTCTGATAGTTGACCATTTCCTCTTTCAGAAGATCGACAGAATGCTCCACTTCAAAAACATCCGTAAAGCCGATTTCGAGAAGCGTGCTGTAGATCTGCTCGGGGGGTAGCCCTTCAGGAAACTGGCTGATCAAAACAGAAGGGACCAGGGCAATGCGGTGTTTGTATTTAAAAATCTCCGCAAAGTCATCTTCTTCTATACGTATGGCGCTGACCGGACATGCCCGGAAGCATTCGCCGCAGTCTACGCAGCGGTTTGCCAGCAGCTCCGCCTTGCCTTCTATCACACGCAAAGCTTGTGTGGGACATACTTTCATGCAGTGCGTACATCCGATACACAATTCCTTGTCGATTTTTAATGCGTGATGAAAAGGCTTCATAGTTACCTTCTTTCTAATTGCTGAGGTAGTTAACGAAATGTAATCTTGTTCCCTCGCCTACCTTACTTTCAATGGAGAACTCATCCGTGTTTTTTCTGATGTTCGACAAGCCCATTCCGGCGCCGAACCCCATCTCCCTTACTTTTTCTGAAGCAGTAGAATATCCTGCTTCCATTGCCTTATCTATATCTTCAATTCCGGGACCACTGTCATCAAGAATGATGTCAATTCTTGATGTGTCTACATCTACGGTGATGACACCTTTAAAAGCATGTGCCACAATGTTCACCTCGGCTTCGTAAAGAGCTACAACGGTTCGTTTAATGAGCTTTCCGTCTACATTCAACTGCCTCAGTATTTTCTTCACATTACTGGAAGCAGTACCTGCGTTTGAGAAATCTCCGCCCTTCACTTCGTATTCAAATTTCATACAATACCTGTTAGAACAATGGCTTCAGTCCGGCACCATAAAGGATGCCCGAAGTTTTAAACATAGAAAGTGAAGTTTCGATAATCGCGATATCATTTTCCTTTGCTAAAGTAATCATATCGCCGGAGACTTTTTTGCCTCTCACGAAAACGATGAGAGAAATATCAGACATTTCCGCAGTTCGGATTACCTGCGCGTTAGCCAGGCCAGTAATCAGGCACAGGTGATCGGATGTGGTGGTGAGTACATCACTCATCAAATCAGAAGAAAATCCGTAATCGATATCCAAATCGAGAAGGTTTTCTCCGCACTTGAGTTCACCACTCACTGCGTGTAATATTTCCCTGACTTTCATTTGTTTAAAACGCTTGATTCATCACCAGGCCACAAACATAGTTGCTTATGGCTCTAAAAGATGTTTTTAAGCCAAAAACATCTGAAAAGGCTTTCGAAAAAGGGAAATGATAACCGGAGAACGAATAACAACTGTCGGGTGGTTATCAAAACTGCTTTTTCTATAACAACTGTATAACAACACGGCAAAAATACAACACCTTTATTGAATAGGGAAGAAAAATGTGAAAAAAATAACAATGTTAATATAATAACAAAGCAATTTAAATGAAATCTAAATTATCATTCGCTATTGAATTCGGATAATTTTATTTCAAACGTTTGAATTAAATTTAGGGCCAATCGCAGCAACTGTTGTGTTTGTTTAGTGTTAGTATTGCATTAAATAAATGATTATGGGAAAAGAAAAACGACCTACGCTGGCTTTGGTGGCTCATAATGCCAAAAAGCACAAGTTGCTGGAGTGGACAAAAAGGCACCAGGAAGATTTAAAGGATTATAATCTGGTTGGAACCAGCAATACCTCAGCGCTTCTCAACAACGTGCTTGAGCTGAATGTAAAGCCCTTTGGGCATGGCCCTAATGGGGGTGATATTTTATTGGCTGCCCAGATATTGAAAGGGGATGTGAATGGTATTGTTTTCCTGATAGATGTGGAGAACCCTCATGGGCATGAGCATGATATCCAGACTCTTATTCGCACAGCAGTGCTGAATAATGTTCCCATTGCTCTTAATGAAGCAACGGCCGATTTTCTGGTTTCACGTGATGAAATGTGATTTAATTATCTGGGTATAGTATAAATTGCGATTAAGCCATGCCGGGAAAAAAAAGGCCGCTTTTAAGCGGCCTTTTTTAATATTTACAATTATTAGTAACGTTTTCTTGGTTTGTAATGCGTATGCAACAAGTCGTGCGACTTATGTCCAAGCGGCTCTCCCAGGAAGTCTTCATAAATAGCCGCAATCTCCGGGTTTTCATGTGACTTACGCAGAGGCATATCTGAATCTTCTTCATAAATAGCGCGTGCACGTTCTTCCCTGATTTCAGGACTTGTAGGTATTGGTTGTCCACCACCACCGAGGCATCCGCCCGGGCAACCCATGATTTCAATAAAGTGATAATCAGCTTTACCGCTTTCCACTTTTTGCATCAGTTGCTTGGCATTAGCCAGTCCGTGAGCAATAGCGACCTTCAGCGTCACTCCTTCGAGGAAACTCCACTCCGGCTTGGCGCCTTTGATTTCAATGGCTGCTTCTCTGACACCTTCCATACCCCTTACAGGTTCAATGTTCAGGTTCTGGAACGGTACTTCCTGTCCGGTAACAATCTCATAGGCTGTACGCAATGCGGCTTCCATAACACCACCGGTAGCACCAAAGATAACGGCGGCACCAGTGGATTCACCCATGATACTGTCATACTTCTCTTCTTCCAGCTTCACAAAGTCAATTCCGGCCTGCTTTATCATCATCGCCAGCTCGCGGGTAGTGATAACGTAATCCACGTCCTGGTATCCGCTGGCCCTCATTTCAGGGCGCTGAGCCTCGAATTTTTTGGCTGTACAAGGCATCACAGAGATGGAAACAATATTTTCCGCTTTCATGCCTTTCTTTTGCGCATAGTAAGTCTTGGCCAACGGACCAAACATTTGCTGCGGCGACTTACAGGTAGAAAGGTTAGGAAGCAGTGACGGGAACATGTGCTCCTGGAATTTAATCCAACCCGGAGAACAGGAAGTCATCATAGGCAGTGTAACCGATTCATCTTTTTCAACCAG
>JASMTJ010000322.1:0-16776 GCA_041694335.1 Bacteroidales bacterium | reverse complement strand
CTCAGATTGATTGCTTTGTGTTTGAAATGAACCTTAGCCCGGACATTTTTAAGAAACGCTTCCTGATGCTTTAAGCGGATCATGGCATTTCCTGCAAGAATAAGTTTGGCGATTTTTTGGTTGAGGTGCGGAAGGTTGCTTTGGTTGATAAGGATATTAACTTCCGACTTGCATTGACTGTCCAGTTGCTCACCGGTGCAGATAACGGGTTCTGGCAGCTTTTTTATCAGTTTTGCTAAGGCCTCATTTTCCACCTCTTTAATAAAATCGCTTTTGCGGATGAGTATCTGCGCGTTTTTAGTCCTGATGATGCAAACACCGGTCGTGTCAACCCCCTTTAATTCAACCCTGCGTTTTTCAAAAGAGAAATCCTGTGCATTTCCTGCCAAAGAAAAAAACACCATAAATAATATGAAAAAGCCTCTGAATATGCGCATAAGCAGCGTATAAAAAACAAACCCGGAAATCAGTTTCGATTTCCGGGCACTAAGTAAAAAACTTTTTTAATCCACTTGGCGGTCCTGAACAAACGGCATTAGTGCAGCTGCCAGGAACCATGTGGCACCACCAAGCACGAGCGCGTAAATCGGCTCTTCGCTGAACACACTCTTCACGAGGAATCCGAGAATGCTTGCGGCCAGTATCTGCGGAATCACAATAAAGAAGTTGAAGATACCCATGTAGACTCCCATTTTATGCGCGGGCAAAGCACTGGTCAGGATAGCATAAGGCATGGCCAGAATGCTGGCCCAGGTGAGGCCAATGCCCACAAATGGCAGCAGCAACACCCAGTCGGTGCGATTGATAAACAACAACATAATCATGCTGATGCCTCCCACAACCAATGCGAGCATGTGCGTATTCTTACGGTTGATACGTTTGGCAAGGAACACCAGTAAAAAGGCAAAAACGGCAGCAAAACCGTTATACACGGCAAAGCCCACACCCACCCAGTCGGCGCCTGAGTTGTATTCTTCCTGGATGTGGTGAATAGTATTCATGGTGTTTTCGCTCAGCGCCATTTCTGCAGCACGCTCCTCGTCGGCAAAGAACTTCACCACTTTCATGCTTGCTACAACCTGTTCCTGGTCTTCGAGCTTCACAGCATATTTGTCAAGCTCTTTCAGAATGTCCTCTGATTTTTCATAGCGTGCGGTATTTTTATCAGCCACCGTGTTGAGGCCTTGTTTGAGCTCCTGCACCACGGCGCTGTCCATCTTCATGTCGTAGGTGTGGCTGGTGATTCCGGCCACAGAATAAATCCACATCGCGAAAAGCGCAAACCAGCTGAAGAACTGCACGATGGCGAGCTGCTTCATGGTTTTGGGCATCATGTTAAAGTCGTTCACAATTTCGGCCAGCCCCGATTTGCTTTTCTTTGTTTTTTGCATGGCCAGGGCGACCAACTCGAACAGCCCAAATGCCAGCACACCTATTGTCAGGATGTAAAGGTCGGCCATATATCCCTGGATGTATACCAGCAGGGTCGTCAGCACCCCAATCGATGTCAAAATCCAGCCCAGTTTGCGGGCCTTGTTTTTGAGAGTATCCAGTGAGACAGATTCTGATGTTTCAATCTCTTCAAGGTCGGGCTGCTTTTGCTTTTCCGCTTCGTCGGCAGCTTCAAATTCCTTGATCTGTTCCGGGCTGTATTCTTTGGTGGAGAACACCGTCCAGGCCACTGCGGCGAAGAAGGCCACGGCCCCGAAGTAGAAGGCAAATTTTACAGAATCGGGGATAACTCCTTCGGGAGCGGTGTTGCTGATACCAAACCAGTTGGTCATCATCCACGGAAGTGCAGAGGCGATAACGGCCCCAATGCCGATAAAGAAACTTTGCATGGTAAACCCGGAGGTGCGTTGCTCTTCGGGCAGAAGGTCACCAACAAAGGCACGGAAAGGTTCCTGCGAGATATTGATGGAGGCATCCATAATCCAGAGCATACCGGCAGCCACCCAAAGAGTAGGCGAGTTAGGCATGATAAGCAGGGCCAGAGAAGCGAAAATTGCTCCGAAAAGGAAGTAGGGACGTCGTCGACCCAGGCTGTTCCAGGTGTTGTCGCTGTAATGTCCAATAATCGGCTGAACAATCAGTCCGGTTACCGGAGCGGCAATCCATAAAATAGGTATGTTTTCGATGTCAGCGCCAAGGGTCTCGAAAATCCTTGATACGTTGGCGTTCTGGAGGGCATATCCAAACTGGATGCCGAGGAATCCGAAATTCATATTCCAGATTTGCCAGAAACTGAGTCTTGGTTTTCTTTTCATAGATCAGTGCTTTTGTGAATTGTTCAAAGTTATGCAATTTTATTATTTGACAGAACGCCTAACAAGTAATCTATGCAAACGTTTGAGGAAGAATGAAGGGTTTTTTAGCGTATATGCCTGATCTTTTTCCTGAAAAAGTGCTTTTTTACGCTTTCTAAAATGGTTTTAACGACTAATTTTCTTGTAGATAAAAGATTTATTGTATATTTGCATCGAATTTTGCACTGGCTGACAGGGAAAATTCAGGATAAACGATTTATCGTTTAAGGGCGGAGGGGACAAGTTGTCCTCTTTTTTATTACATGGAAGAAGCATGAACAAAAAAGAAATTGAAAAACTTGCAGAAGATGTGCTTATCGACGACTCGTACTTCGTGGTTGAAGTAACGGTGTCGAATAGTAATGTTATCGAGGTTTTTGTGGATGCGGATAAGGAAGTGACCATTGCCGACTGCACTAAGATGAGCAGGGAAATGGAAAGCCGCCTCGACAGGGACCAGGAAGATTTTCAGTTGAGTGTTTCATCTGCCGGTTTTACCAAGCCTTTTAAAGTTTACAGGCAATACCGTAAAAACATTGGCAGAGCCTTGGACGTGATGACCCGCGACAGTTCCAGAAAAACGGGAACGCTTCTTGACGCAAAAGAAGGCGAGGGCATTACACTCAGAGTGGAAGATTTTAAGAAAAACAATAAAAAGAAAAAGAAGTCGGAAGAGCCGGTGGAAGTGTTTATTCCTTTTGAGGAAATAACCATTGCTAAAGGACTGGTGACTTTCTAAAGTAGATAAAAATGGAAAAAATTAATCTTGTAGATACTTTTTCGGAATTCAAAGAATTCAAAAATATCGACCGTGAGATGATGATGGCCATCCTTGAGGAGGTCTTTCGTCATATGCTCAAGAAAAAGTATGGAACGGATGAAAACTTCGATATCATTGTGAATATCGACCGTGGTGATCTTGAAATCTGGCGTTTCAGGGATATCGTGGAAGATGACAAGGTGGAGGACGAAAACCTTGAGATTGCCTACTCTGAAGCCGTAAAAATTGAGCCCGACTTTGAGGTGGGTGAAGAGGTTTCGGAGGAAATTAAAATGGGCGACTTTGGCCGTCGCGAGATTCTCTCCATTCGTCAGAACCTGGCTGCCAAGATTGCCGAGTACGAGAAGGATAATATCTACAAAAAATATCATGACAAAATAGGTGAGATTGTTGCCGGCGAGGTCTACCAAATCTGGAAGAGAGAAATCCTGGTAAGGGATGATGAAGATATAGAACTGATTTTACCCAAATCTGAACAGATTCCGGCAGATTTTTTCCATAAAGGCGATACGGTGAGAGCCGTTGTGCTGAAAGTGGAGATGAGAAATAACAATCCGACGATTATTATTTCACGTACTTCCCCGGTATTCCTTGAGCGACTGTTTGAGCAGGAAGTGCCTGAAGTTTATGACGGGCTGATTACTGTGAAAAATATTGTCAGGGTTCCCGGCGAAAGAGCAAAAATTGCCGTAGAATCTTATGACGACAGGATTGACCCGGTTGGAGCCTGTGTGGGAATGAAAGGAAGCCGGATTCACGGGATAGTCAGAGAGCTGAAAAATGAAAGTATCGACGTTATCAATTATACCAACAATGTAAGCCTGTATATTACCAGGGCACTCAGCCCGGCTAAGGTTTCCGCCATCAATATTGATGAGGAAAACGGGCGTGCCGAAGTGTATCTCAAACACGACCAGGTGTCGCTGGCCATTGGTAAGGGCGGTCACAATATCCGCCTTGCCGGAAGATTAACAGGTTACGAAATTGATGTCTTTAGAGAAGACGGTGCTGATTCAGAAGACGTCGCTCTCGACGATTTCTCTGATGAAATTGATCAGTGGATCATCGACGTGTTGAAAAATATCGGTTGCGATACAGCCAAGAGCGTTCTTGATCTGAGTGAAAAGGAGCTTGTGAACCGGACCGATCTCGAGGAAGAGACGATCAAAGAAGTGTTGAGAATTTTAAAATCAGAATTTGAGTAAAAGGAAGAAGCGGTTGGCTAATTAAATGGGAAGAGATGGTAAGCTGAAGGAGTTTTATAACTTTCTTCGCGAAAAGGTGTCGAACAATAAAAGTTCATTAAAAGCAAAAGGGGATATTTCAAAAAATAATATGACGAATACGATTAAGCCGATAAGACTAAGCAAAGCAGCCAGCGAGTTCAACGTGAGTACGGGGACGATTGTGGTTTATCTGAACAAAAAGGGATATGACATCTCTTCGAACCCCAACACAAAGTTGACTCCCGAGATGTATGAGCTTCTTCTCAAAGAGTATTCCAAAGAGAAATCTGTGAAGGAAGAAGCCAAAAGGCATAGTCTTAAATACAGTAAAAGAAAGTCTGTTTCGCTTGATGATGAACAAAAGGCGAAAGAGGAGGAAGATGATCTTTCTGAAGATATCGATGACGCTGAAGAGGAAGAGGATATGGAAGATACTGTCTTTATCAAAAACTCTTCTTCATGGGCTAAAACTTCATCGGATGTGAAAGAGGAAGAGTCTTCTGAAAAATCCCCTGACGGAAAGCCCGAAAAAAAGGCTGATGAAAAGGCTGAAGAAAAAGAGGACACAACCGCCGCTGCTGAGGAGAAAAAAGAAGAAAAGCCCGCAACGGAAGAGAAGCCCGCTGCCGAAGAAAAGCCAGTGACTGAAGCGAAGAAAGAGGCTAAGAAGGAAGAAAAGGCTACTGAAGAAGCGAAGGAAGATAAACCTGAGGAAGAGAAGAAAAAAGAAGGTGGGCTGAAAGTTTTAGGTAAGATCGATGTAGACGAACTTGAGAAGAAAAAACCTAAGAAGAAAGAGTCTAAAGCGAAGAAGGAAGAGCCCAAACCTCAAAAGGAAGAGGTAAAACCTCAAGAGGAGCAAAAGCCGGAACAGGAAACGTCTAAAGCCGAAAAGGCTGAAAAGGCGGAGGGAAAGACTGAAAAGACCGCTCCTAAGGCGAAGAAAGAAACAAAAGATGAAGCTCCTTCCGGTAAGGAGGCGCAGGCGCCTAAGGCTGAAAAGAAAGAAAAGGCTGAGAAGCCCGAAGAAAAAAAAGCGGCTGAGCCAAAGCAGGAGAAAAAAGAAGAAAAGAAAGAGAAGCCTGCCGAAAAGCCTGCCAAACCAGCAGCAGAAACCAAACAGGATGAAAAACCGGAACAGCCTGCTGAAAAAAAGGAAGAAAAGAAAGACGATTTCTTAGAAACAAAGGTAGAACGATTGAATGGGCCAAAAATTCTTGGTACTATCGATCTGCCAACAGAATCGCAGAAGAAGCCTGACAAGAAAAAACAGGATAGACGCAAGGATAAACCCAAAAAGCAGGGTGATAAGAAAGGTGCTGATGCAGGAGCGAAGAAAAAGCCTGTAGCCTCTTCTACCGACGAAAGCCTTCGTCCGAAGAAGAAAAAGCGTCGCCGCATCTCCACCGGGGAGCAGCAGCGTGATGATCAGAACAAACAACGTCAGCGTCAGCAAGGAAATAAAAAGCAAGGTAAACGGCCGGTAGCTAAAAAACGCCATGAACCTTCAGAGGAAGAAGTTCAGAAGCAGGTGAAGGAAACACTTGCCCGCCTGAGTGGTGGTGGCGGAAAGAGCAAATCTTCTAAGCACCGCCGCACCAAGCGCGAGACGGCAAAAGTTCAACAGGAAGCCGAATCTACACAACAGGACAAGAAGGTTATCCAGGCCACAGAGTTTGTTACGGTGAACGAACTGGCCACCATGATGGATGCCAATGTGAACCAGGTGATTTCCACATGTATGTCTCTTGGGTTATTTGTGTCGATCAACCAGCGTCTTGATGCTGAAACGATTACTATGGTAGCCGATGAGTTTGGTTATGAAGTGGAATTTGTGAGTGTGGAAGTGCAGGAAGCCCTTGAGTCATCTGACCATGAAGAAGACTATGATGAATCGGATTTTGAGGAACGTGCACCGATTGTAACCGTTATGGGTCACGTAGACCACGGTAAAACATCTCTCCTCGACTTTATCAGGAAGACGAACGTTATTGGAGGCGAGGCCGGAGGAATTACCCAGCATATTGGTGCCTACGAGGTGCTTACTCAAAGTGGTAAGAAGATTACCTTCCTCGATACACCGGGTCACGAAGCATTTACTGCGATGCGTGCACGCGGTGCCCAGGTTACGGATGTGGCTATTATCGTGATTGCTGCTGATGATAAGATCATGCCGCAGACCATTGAGGCCATCAACCACGCCCAGGCAGCCGGAGTGCCAACAGTATTTGCTATCAACAAGATAGATAAACCGGGTGCCAGTCCTGATAAAATAAAAGAAGAGCTTTCCCAAAGGAATATTCTCGTGGAAGAATGGGGCGGCAAATATCAAAGTCATGACATTTCAGCAAAACATGGAAAAGGGATTGACGACCTGCTTGAGAAGGTGATGCTTGAGGCAGAGTTGCTTGAGCTGAAAGGAAACCCGAAGAGAAATGCCAAAGGAACAGTGGTGGAATCATCACTCGACCGTGGTCGTGGATACATTTCCAAGCTGCTTGTTCAGGAAGGAACTTTAAGCAAAGGCGATTATGTGCTTGCAGGCTCGCATTCCGGTAAGGTTAAGGCGATGTACAACGAGCGTAACCAGGTAGTGGATACTGCCGGGCCTTCCACGCCGGTATTGATGCTTGGCCTGGACGGAGCTCCGCAGGCCGGCGACCAGTTCAACGTTCTGGATGATGAGCGCGAAGCCAAGGATATTGCTGTGAAGCGACGCCAGTTGCAGCGTGAACAGGGCATCAGAACACAGAAACACATTACGCTCGATGAGATCGGACGAAGAATTGCGGTTGGTGATTTCAAAGAACTGAATATTATTGTTAAGGGTGACGTGGACGGATCAGTGGAGGCACTTGCCGATTCACTTCTGAAACAGTCGACCGACGAAGTGCAGCTGAATGTCATCCACAAATCTGTGGGTCAGATTTCAGAGAGTGATGTGATGCTGGCTTCAGCCTCCGACGCCATTATCGTTGGGTTCCAGGTGCGTCCGTCTGTAGCGGCACGCAAGCTGGCTGAAAAAGAACAGATCGACATCAGGGTTTACTCCGTAATCTACAAAGCCATCGAGGAAATCAGAGCTGCTATCGAAGGAATGCTTTCACCGGATATCGAGGAGAAAATTGTTTGTAACCTCGAAATCAGGGATGTCTTCAAGATTACCAAAGTGGGTACGATTGCTGGGTGTATGGTGCTTGACGGAACAATTACCCGCAACACGCGTGTCCGCGTAATCCGTGATGGAATCGTGATTTATACCGGAAACCTTGGTTCACTCAAGCGTTACAAAGATGATGTGAAAGAAGTGAAAGCCGGATATGAGTGTGGACTCAACATCGAAAACTTTAACGATATCAAAGTAGGAGATATCATCGAAGGATTTGAAGAAGTTGAGGTAGCAAGGAAGCTGTAAGTGATATATGATTATATATTCAGGCCGGGCAATTAATTGTCCGGCTTTTTTATTTTCAGTATGTCAGCCTGACGAGTCAACAAAAAAGCTGACCCACAAAAAAAACCCACCATTCCGGCGGGTTGTAAATATTTATATGAAAGTGCTTTTGCTGGTGAATTAAAAATCCCTGAGGACAATGGTTTTGTCGCGGTCAGCCCCCACAGAAAGAATGGAGACCGGCACGCCGGAACTATCTTCGATGTACTTCAAATAGTCATTTAGTGCTTCCGGAAATTCAGAAGCATTCGTTTTATTGTCGAGGTTGGTTTTCCAGCCTTTCAGTGTCTTATACAATGGCTCAAGTCCTGACTTCTCGATATCAAATTCTTTAGTGATTTCGCCATTATTTTCCTGATAACGGTCGCAGACTTTGATTTCATCAAATGCGCTTAGCACATCGGCTTTGGTCATCACAAGGTCGGTTACTCCGTTAAGCATGATCGAATAATTCAGAGCATTGATATCGAGCCATCCGCAGCGTCGTGGCCGCCCGGTAGTGGCGCCGTACTCATTTCCTTCATCGCGGAGTTTCTGACCATCATCATCATGAAGTTCGGTGGGGAAAGGGCCGCTGCCCACCCGCGTGCAATAAGCTTTAACAATCCCGAATACCCTACCGATTTTAGAAGGAGCAACGCCCAGTCCTGAGCAGACTCCGGCGGTGATGGTATTGGAAGAAGTGACAAAAGGATAGCTTCCAAACTCAATATCTAGCAATGTGCCTTGTGCGCCCTCAGCAAGAATACTCTTACCCTCACGCAGTTGACGGTCGATGAAGTTTTCGGTACTCATCACTTTAAGTTCTTTTATTTCGTTGGCCGCAGCCAGCCACTGTTGCTCATATTGATCAAACGACATACCGTCCAGCTCATAGCTTTTGTAGTCAAAGCCATAGCTGTCTATAATATCAAGATGTTGCCTTTTGAGGTTGTTATAGCGATTCAGGAAATTATCGCTTAAAATGTCAGTTACACGAAGTCCGTTACGGGCTGTTTTGTCAGTATAAGTGGGGCCTATTCCCTTCAAGGTCGAACCGATTTTTGCGTCACCCTTCGAAGCCTCATATGTGGCGTCGAGCAATCGGTGAGTGGGAAGAATCAGGTGCGACTTTTTAGATACGATCAGGTTTTTTTCCGGGGCAACTCCTTTGGCACGCAAGCGCTCAAGCTCTCCTTTTAAAGAGAGAGGGTCGATAATGACGCCGTTCCCTATCACGTTGGTTTTTTCAGGATGAAAAATACCTGAGGGAATAGTGTGCAACACATGCTTATCGCCTTTAATCTCAAGGGTGTGTCCGGCGTTAGGGCCACCCTGGAATCGTGCTATGATATCATAGCGGGGAGTTAGTACATCAACAATTTTACCTTTTCCCTCATCGCCCCATTGCAGGCCTAACAAAACATCTACTTTCATCAATCTTTAATCTTTTATCACAATCAAATGGTTCAATTGTGCTCGTTTTTACCGAAGGCCAAAGGTAACAAAAAATGTTGGGTCTGAGACCAAAAAAAGCCTTCTGTTATAAAACAAAAGGCTTTTTCTAATTGCTGTATATCAATCTTTTATTTTGATGATTTGTCTTCACCGTTGTTGTTGCAAGTGCCATAAAATGTGAGAGAGTGATGCGTTATTTTTACGCCCAGCTGCTTCTCAACAGAATCCTGAATCTGTTGTATCCTTGGATCGCAAAACTCCAGCACTTTTCCGTCATCAAGACAAATAAAATGATCGTGTTGTTTGAACTTGTATGACTTTTCAAATTCCGCGCAGTTGTTTCCAAACTGGTGCTTGGTTACCAGGTTGCAACTGAGCAGCAGCTCAATGGTGTTGTACAGTGTTGCACGGCTTACACGATACTTATTGTTTTTCATCCTGATGTACAACGATTCGATATCGAAATGCCCATCTGTAGAATAAATTTCTTTCAGAATGGTATAACGCTCGGGTGTCTTCCTGTGACCGTTCTTTTCCAAATACTCAGTGAATATCTTCTTAACGGTTTCGAAATTTATATCTTCTTGTTTTTCAACCTTGGTGCTCATACATTGAAATTTTGGATAAAATTAATAAAAATTATTTAATTCTTATTTAGTATAAATTAGAAAAAGCATTTGTGGTGTTTACAAGAAGTGAGGGAAATATCACATCTCACTGACAACCATATCTACTGGCTGATACGGTTCATGCGGTAGACTTTATTTACGTAGTTGATTTTTTTAAGGTGTTTAATCAGCTCAAGCAGATCCTTATTGCCGTGAACATACAGCATAATCTCACCCGACATGATCCCTTCGCTGGCTTGCATGTTGAAAGACCGGATATTGATATCGTGTTGCTGAGAAATCACATTTGTAATGTCTCCCACCAGTCCTTTTTTGTCAATGCCCTCTATCTTGATACCGGCCAAAACAGAAACCAGCCCTTTTTCATACCATTTGGCTTTGATAATGCGGGTTCCGAATTTCGACATAAGCTGAATCGCAGTAGGGCAGTTGATCCGGTGGATTTCGATAACCTGGTCTGATTTTATGTAACCGATAACGTCGTCGCCCGGTATGGGGCTGCAACAGCTGGATGTTTCCCAGTTGATTTGATCTACATCGCCCAGTATTAACTCTTTCGGGTTTTCTTTCAGCTTGTTGTTGATCTGTGTCTTCAGGCTTTGCTGGAGGTCGGTGTTTTTCTTGCGGAAGGGACGGGGAAGATATTTCAAAATGCGTTGCCGTCCTCCTGAAGTTTCGGATTCTTTGCAGCAGTCTTTCACGTCTTTTGCCGTTAACTGCCCGGTGGCTACGTAGTAATAAAGATCAATGTCACTCCTGATGTCATTGTTCTGGCTGAACTTCCTGATGTTTTCGGTTGTAAAGTTCACACTTTGGTCATCAAAAAGCTTTCGAAGTTTTTTGACGCCCTCGCTGTAAAACTTCTTACGGTAGATTTTTATCGCTTTGCGGATGTGGTTTTTAGCGCGGGGGGTAATCACATAATCGAGCCACTCCTCTTTGGGAGAGATTTTCTTGGATGTAATCACTTCTATCTGGTCGCCGCTGGTAAGTTTCTGATTTAACGAAACCACTTTATGATTAATTTTTGCACCCAGGGCCCGGTTACCTACCTCGGAGTGAATACTGTAGGCAAAGTCAAGTGCAGTGGCATCTTTGGGTAGCGTTCGTAGCTCCCCTTTCGGAGTAAAAACGAAGATTTCGTCAGAAAACAAGTTGAGCTTGAATTCATCAAAAAATTCCAGTGCGTTATCTTCGTTTTCACTTTCTTTCAGTAGTTGATTAATACGATTGATCCATTTGTCGAGGCTTGACTCTTGCTGGTCGTGGTTTTTATATTTCCAGTGGGCGGCATATCCGCGTTCAGCAATTTCGTTCATACGTTCGGTGCGGATTTGAATTTCCACCCAACGACCTTGTGCGCTCATCACTGTGGTGTGCAGCGATTCGTAGCCATTGGCTTTTGGTGTGGAAATCCAGTCGCGCAGTCGCTCGTTTTTCGGAATGTAATACTTGGTGATGATGGAATAAACTTTCCAGCACTCAATCTTTTCCATGTCCCGCGGAACATCCAGAATCACCCTGACAGCAAACAAATCATACACTTCATCAAAACTGATTTTTTTGGTCTTCATCTTTTCCCAGATGGAGTTGATCGATTTCAGGCGGGTAACGATCCGGTATTTCAGCCCCATCTCGGAAAGGGATTTTTTTATCGGATAAATAAAAGAATCGATAAAATCTTCACGATCCTGCCGCGATTGTTCTATCTGGCGCGAGATAGATTCATACACTTCCGGCTCGGTATATTTTAAGGATAAGTCTTCAAGATCGTTTTTTAGTTTGTAAAGTCCGAGGCGATGGGCAAAAGGAGCGTAGAAGTAGAGTGTTTCGGAGGCGATTTTCAATTGCTTGTCGTGGGGCATGGAGCCCAGGGTGCGCATATTGTGAAGGCGGTCGGCCAGCTTTATCAGAATCACCCTGATATCTTTCGACATCGAAAGCAGTATCTTTTTAAAATTCTCTGCCTGCTTGGAGCGGTCTTCCGATTTATCGAGGAAAACATCAATTTTTGTGAGTCCGTCGATAATGTCGGCCACCTTCTCGCCAAACATATTCCGGATATCGTCAAGGGTATAGTCTGTATCCTCCACAACATCATGCATGAGCGCACAAATAATGGTGGTTTCACCCAGGCCCATTTCTTTTACACAAATGGTGGCTACCTCCACCGGATGATAAATGTAAGGCTCGCCCGACTTACGGCGCATATCTTTGTGAGCTTCAAGGGCCAGGTTAAAGGCTTTACGGATATTTTTCTGTTTCTCTTCCGTAAGATGATGCGGCTGCCAGGCGTTGAGCAGCGCCCGGTAACGTTTTAAAATTTCTTTTTTCTCTTGTTCTACATCAACCTTATACATCTATTTCCTCCAAAAAATAATGGTGCCAACAAATATAGTTAAAAGCTATCAGCGCACATCATTAAAACAATTGAATGGGAAAATTAGTTTTTAAAGATTTGATTGATAAATATTAACGTGCGCGACGGGTATTGTATCCATGATGCCATAAAAAAAGGCTGCTTTAGTTTCAAAGCAGCCTTTTTAAAAATATGTGAGATAATCTATAGCTTTTCAATCAGGTCAACAACGCGGAAAGAGTAACCCCACTCGTTGTCATACCATGACAATACTTTAACCATTTTACCATCTGCCATCGTGCTTTGCGCATCGAAGATGGAAGAGTGTGGGTTGCCAATCACGTCCACAGATACAATTGGATCTTCGCAATACTCCAGGATGCCTTTCATTGGTCCTTCAGCAGCTTCTTTCATGGCCGCATTGATTTCTTCTTTGGTGGCTTCTGTTTTGAGGTTGGCAACAAAGTCAACCAGTGAACCTGTAGGAGTAGGAACACGCACAGCCATACCGTCCATTTTACCGTTCAGTTCTGGAATCACTTTTCCTACAGCTTTAGCTGCACCAGTGGTGGTTGGAATCTGTGAGAGAGCAGCCGAGCGCGCACGACGAAGGTCAGAGTGAGGTGCGTCGAGGATTTGCTGGTCGTTGGTGTAGGAGTGGATAGTTGTCATAAATCCTTTCTCAATACCGAAACGGTCATTCAATACCTTGGCAACAGGTGCCAGACAGTTAGTAGTGCATGAGGCATTAGAAACGGTCTGGTCAGACTCTTTCAGGTCGTCATCGTTTACACCCAAAACAATCATGTTGTCAATCTTGTCTTTGGCAGGAACAGTGAGGATAACCTTCTTGGCACCATTTTTCAGGTGGTCACCGTATCCGCCTTTAGCACTTTCTTTTTCTCTGAAAATACCAGTTGATTCTACTACCACGTCAGGAGTTTCGCCCCACTGAATATTGATAGGCTGCTTTTCAGCACTTACTTTAATCTCTGCACCATTGATGATAAGTGCATTCTCGTTATAATCTACTGTACCGTTGAATTTTCCTTGTGTGGAGTCATATTTCAGAAGGTGTGCAAGTGTTTTGGTGTCTGTCAGGTCGTTGATGCCTACAATTTGCATGTTATCTTTTTCCTGGGCTATTCTGAAAACCATTCTGCCAATTCTTCCAAAACCATTAATCGCAACTTTAATCTTTGTCATAATCTTGTATTTTTAATGTTAAAAGAGATTCTTTTTTCTCAAAAATCCGATACAAAGATAATACAGATGTCCATCTCCGTAAAGGAATAATCCCTTAATTATCAATTAATAATCCGCAAACGTTTGCGTCTTGTGTGTACTTAACAACATGTTAATAATTCTAATGTTTGTAGGCCGTCCTACAAATTCATATCTTTGAATGGATTCCCAAAACTGACACATCATGGATAAAGAATTTAAATCGCAGGCGCTGCAGGCGAACCTTGCCGAGACCAGATATAAAGACATTCATATTCCTGAGCACCATCAAGAATTTATTGCGCTGTCCAAAAAATATTACGGACTCAACAAGCGAGCACAGGAGTGTGTCACCGAATTTCATCATCCCCTCTCGAACAAGAAGTTTGTAACGGAGGAGCTCCGTAAGATATTAATTACAGACTATTGGTTTTACAAATCCATTCAAGATCCTGCAAAAGCCTTTGATGCAGTGTTAGGTATGTTTCATGACTTGCTCTCGGATGAATTAAAGCCTCCGCATGTAAAAACCGCCATCCGCACATTGCTTGAGTTTGGCAGAAAAGCCCTCACTGACAACTTCAAAAAACAGGTTATGCAGAGCCTTGAAATCCTGAAAAAGGGAATCAAGGATCACGAAAAGGCATACATTCAGAGCACCGCCCGGTTTAAGAAAGAGCTTTCTGTTCTTTATGCTCATAAAGACCTTCAGAAGTTAAGCTTTGATCTTTTGCAGGATGTGCTGCGCGAAAACCTGAAATTCTGGAAAGATACGGTTCATATCAAAGACTGGCTTTCGAATCATCCGGATGCCTTTTCCGCAAAAAGTGAAAAAGCGCTGGTCGGTTTTGTTAACCAACTTCTCAAAAAACAAGAGGAACAACTATATCATGCCAATGAGCTCGAAGAGCTTGCGAAGGTGGCTGATTACGAAGAAATCGCACAGGCTTTTGAAAAATACTCCGCTGAGCTTCCCACTTTTATTGAGCAGTTTTATTACATCTTCTTTTTGCTTCAGCTACCCGGAATACTGGAGTGGCAGGAGCGTTTGATCTGGAATATTGATAAGTTTTTGCGCAAAGCCATTGATGAGGTTGAAGATGAAAGCTTGCCACAGTTTGCTGAAACTATTTTCGGACTGTGCTACACCATGCGCGAAAAGCACATGTCGTCGGTGCTGGATATTTTCCTGACCCTCGGCAAAAAAATAATCGACCGCGACAAGTCAGATGATAAGTACATCATCAACGATTTTGAGAAAAAGCTGATTGACTTTGGGTTTGAAACGCCCGGCATGGTCTACGTAAACGAGGAATGGCAGCTCAACGTAAACGATAACCACATCAAAAATATCCGGGTGTGGCTTGAGCTGATTGAGTATTCACAGTCGATTATGGAGAAGCTGTTGTCGTCGCTGATTGTGAACCTGCGCCTGGGTGGGATTTTTATCAGCGACACCGACCTTTTCCAGCGCGAAATTACCCAAGTGCTCAACTCCAATATTTCGCCTTACTACAAGAAAGTGAAGCAGCTTACGCGGATTTTCCCGGTGTATTTTAACGAGATTGGTGCGGAAGGGGAGATCAGGGATACCACCACTGCGATGGACGAGGTTTTCAAGCGCCAGGACAGGCTTGTCCACTTTCTTCGTAAACAAGTACACACCGAAAGCAATAACACGCTTATCGGGCTCACTGAAAAGGTTTTTAGGTTTTGGTATGACGGCGATAAATCGAAACTAAGGGACACCCTCCCGGATGATGTCTACCATGCAGTCGATACCGGGAGCGATTACTTTGTGCATATCCATAAAATGCTGGTTACTGTGTGCGAAAAGAATAAGCTCTCTATTGATGAATTTATCAACCTTCCGTCAGACAAAGCAGAGGCATTGATTGAAGAACTTCCTGAAGAGATCAAAAACAAACAGGATGTGCTGCGTTTGAGCGAAGGTGTTAGAATGTATGCCCTGCTCAAAGAGAAATATTCATTCGAAACCGTGAACATCATCCCGATGATGAAAAGCTTTACGGGTTTTAAAGAAGAAAACATCAGGAAGTTTGAGGCCGCTTTGGACAAGAGCGATTTCGAGAAATCGTTGCAACACATCTATCATTTTATGGAGCAGCTCAAAACCATCATTTTTAATCCGGAACCTTCGGAGAGCTGGGAAAACATTTACCACAAGCGACATATCGCCATCGGCATTCCTTCGATGTATGGCGTGTATCGCGAACCCAAGTTTGAAGCCCTCGGGCTCACCTTCCGGCTCGAACGCATTGCCACGAGGCTGATGGAGAAAGTAGTGCAGAATATCAACCTCGACTATATCTCCAATAAAACGCTTCAGGATATCTTTAAAATCCTCGATTATTTCCGTGAGGGGCTGGAGCTCGACGGCATCACCAGCCAGGCTTTCAACTCCAACCTTTCCATGCTGAAATACAGCCTGTCTTCCCGGAGTTTTTCGCTGCATCAGTACACTAACATTTTTCGGTTTATGGCCGATGATGTGAAAAAAATCATCAATAAATACTTCCTGAAGTCATATGAATACCCACTACAGATTATCATTCCGCAGCTTTTTGATCCGGAAGGAAAAAAAGATCGTAAAGCGCGCAACCATCTGCTGAATGAGAAGTCCGAGATCTTTTACCGCGATATTATTTCCAGCGCCTTCCTGGTGCAGCCGCTCGACAGTTTTATTTCACGCATCCTCGACTCGCTGCAAACCATGGTCGATACGGTGAAGCCGGAGTGGATCAACGATATCATGACTTACAACAGCGATATGACGATGAGTCCGCTGCACGAAAAAACTCCGGCGCTTGATAACCAGGTGTTCCTGGGATCGAAGGCCTATTTCCTTAAGAAGCTTTACCTTTCCGGGATGCCCGTTCCTCCGGGGTTTGTGATTACCACGGAGGTTTTCCGGCGCATTAATACCATTATGAACCATCCGGTGATTAGCAGCGAGCTGGAGCAGATGATTGAAAAGTATCTGCATAAGCTGGAGAAGCTCACCGGGCGACGCTATGGCGATCCCGAGAAGGCACTCTTGCTTTCAGTGCGCTCCGGAACGGCCATCTCCATGCCCGGTGCCATGGATACTTTCCTGAATGTGGGGATGAACGATGAATTTACCGAGCAGCTGAGCAAGCAACCGAATTTTGCCTGGACTTCCTGGGACTGCTACCGCCGGCTGCTGCAATCGTGGGGCATGTTCCACGGTATTAGTCGCGATGTGTTCGACCAAATCATGATTGACTTTAAGGAAAAGTATGACGTGGACCTGAAGGTGAATTTCAGTCCGAAACACATGCGTGAGATGGCCTTCGCTTACAAGCAGGTGCTGAAAGA
>JASMTJ010000321.1:0-1080 GCA_041694335.1 Bacteroidales bacterium | reverse complement strand
AGACACCACGGCAAAGGTCAAACCGAGGTATTCCATCACCTGAAGCAATGTAGAAAGCTTTACGTTGGTATCCGCCTTTTCTATTCTTATTAAGGTGGGCTTAGAAATCGACAAGGCATCCGCAACTGCCTCCAGCGACAATTTCATTTTAGTGCGCTTGGCTCGGATCGCGGATGCTAATTGCTGCGGCGAAAACTGCTGTTCTAAGTTAGGCATGGCTGTCGCTTTGACGCTACGCCCGGTACGTTGTTTAGACATAATGGTTAACTTTAGCAATTTCGCCGTAAACCCTCGCCCAATCGGGCGGGGATATAAGGCGATTGAGGCGAAGCCTCAACTTCCTTGACAAGCAAAGTTATATCAGGAGAATACTGGTTATCTATACAGTTGCATGATTTAAATGTTAAGAGCGACAAAAGTACGCATTTACCCAACTCAAGAGCAGGCTGAGTTTTTAATAGCTCAGTTTGGCGCTGTGCGTTTCGCGTACAACAAGGCTCTGCATTTAAAGTCTCATATGTATCGCAAGCGCAGGGTTACGCTGAACCCCAAAAAAGACATAAAACCGCTGCTTGCAGTTGCTAAGAAATCACGAAAATACCACTGGTTGAAACAATATGATTCAATCGCCTTACAGCAGGCGGTCATCAACCTTCACCAAGCCTTTGACAACTTCTTCAACCCGAAGTTAAAAGCCAAATTCCCGCAATTTAAACGCAAGCACGGCAAACAGTCGAGTTACCACTGTGTGGGTGTTAAAGTGCTGGATGGGGCTGTTAAGTTGCCCAAGATGAAGCCTGTAAAGGCAAATATTCATCGTGAAATTACGGGTGCAGTAAAAAGCATTACTGTCAGTTTGAGTAAAACAGGTAAGTTTTACGCATCAATTCTTGTGGATGATGGAGTCGAAGCGCCTGCATTACTTCACACTGTAAGCAAGGTTACAGGTGTTGATTTGGGGCTGTCTCACTTCACCATCGAATCAAACGGCAGAAAGACTGCCAACCCTCGATTTGTAAAACGCGCTGAGAAAAATCTCAGACGTAAGCAGCGCCAATTGTCTCGTAAGGCTAAAGGGAG
>JASMTJ010000320.1:0-5277 GCA_041694335.1 Bacteroidales bacterium | reverse complement strand
GGTTTGCGTGCATAAAGATGACATGCAGCAGGTGTATCCAAAAGTAATGGAATCAGATTTGCTGCTGTTTTGTTCGCCGCTGGTGGCAGGTTTTCCCAGCTTCAGGGTGAAGATGCTGATGGATCGGCTTATTCCGCTGGTGCATCCCTACATCCTGCTGGTGAATAACGAATGCCACCACGTAAAACGCTATGAGAAGTACCCGGATCTGGGTTTTATCCTGCAAAAGGAAAAGGAAACCACCGCCAATGATTTGAAAATCCTTGAAGACATGTTTGAAAGGCTCTCACTAAATTTTCATGCCGATGTAAAGTTTATTCGTACCATGGATCATCACACCACAGAAAGTATCGCCCATGAGATTATGTTGATTTAGGGTTATGTTGATAAAAGGTTACGTTGAGCCCGGAAGCAAGAATGTTTCCGGGTTTTTTTATTCCATGTTTTGAGACAGGTTGATGGCGAGGTTGTAGGCCACCCAGCCGTCTTCGAGTTTGAAGACCATGGCTTCATGCATTGACTCTTTTTCAGCTAGTGCAGTATTTATTTCAAAATGAAATAGCCTGGTATTTTTTAATTGGCTAGATAAGGATATGATTGTTTTAATAAAACGAAATTGCAGTATTCTCGACTTAATAGGAATTGCTTTTAAACGTTCATCCAGAAGTTTCAATGAGAATAGTAGTATAGACTAACCCTGTAATACAGAACGATATATTAATTTGTACGACAATAAGCACTACTGAGAAAACTCTTTATTTTTCAAAATAAGGGTAGTGTCAATTGTTAGACGATTTAAGAAAGAAAAGGGCCTGAAAGGATATTAAATCCATTCAGGCCATTAATTTTTGTGTTTTATTATTTATTGTCCGCAATCGTTAAATATCATATTTATAGGTACCCTTATAAAGCGAGGGCGATAGATGGTGGCATCCTGAAAAAGGTCTTCGAGTTTAAAGCTGTTGACATTGTATGATACCAGCAACCCATCATTATTTAAAAACTGCGGATGCGCTACTGCATTGTAGGCAAACAGGTCTTTGTCGTTGTCCGGAACGGGGGCTTTATACAATAGCTGTCGGTTCTTCCATTCGCCATATGGCTTGTCGGAGATATAGGATACAATAGAATTGTCGTCAAAGCCACCAATTTGAGTAAGATAAACGTATTTCCCATTAAGGTGAAACACTGAAAACTGCTCCGAGCCATTGGTTTTTAACATAGGCTCAATATCAGATACATTTGTGCTCCAACTATTACCGGTAAAAAACTCCCACTGGTCAGTAACATTTCCTTTAGGAGCTCGGGCAACGTATGAATATTTGTCCTCACCCAGACCATAAATGTAGGTGTGATTCTTATTCTCATCGGCCACAGCATGACCAAAGTGTATTTTGCTGTCTTTAGCAAAAGGAATCTTTTCAATCTTTTCAAGCTTAACTTCCGGCAAAGAAAAAATCGCCAGATCAGTGCGCACCCATCTAAAACCCCAGTTACCTTCATGAGCCTGGTAAAAAGCCGACATAAACACTTTAAGCTTGCCGTTTTCCACAAATCCATCACCAGGCCAGTACCAGAGCGAATCTTCTGAAAAGGTTGTGCCTTTTGTGGCATCTGGTGGAATAACCAGCGAAGATTCCCAGCCCTCAATTTCCTGGTAAAGCGTTCTTAGCGAATCATCATCCTGAATAGCAAAACTGTTGCGGATAAATACCGGACTGCGCTTGTCGCGGGTGCTGTCGGGATTAACAGTGCCCAGGAAACTGTCGCCAAAAATCCACACAGTCCGTCCGTCAGGCAACTCCACCGAATAGGTGCCGTCCATACCTGTTACATTGCAGCAGTCGCGCCACATAAAATCCCTGAAATCCGTGTCGATGGTTACCTCACATTCGTTTTGCGCTGAAGCAAAAGCAGGTAATCCAAAGAGAAACAATAAGAAATAGAATGTTTTTATTTTCATGATAATCATTTATTCGTTTATATATTTTTCTATAGCATTTTTCCAAAGCAGATATCCTTTGCCGTTGACGTGCAGCCCATCGTGCGTGAGTTCATTTTTGAGTTGGTTGTTTTCACCTGCAAAAACGCTGAAAAGATCAATGTAGGTAAGCCCGTGTTCTCTGGCAATCTCTTTCAGAAGGTCGTTGATGGCCATCAGGTCACTGTTCTTGCGAGATGTATGCACCTTATCGTCGGTTGGCAGTTCACTCTGTATGTACAGTGTGGTTTCGGGTGTCTCGCTGAGGATACGTTCCACAATTTTCCGGTAGTTTTTCACGATATAACTCACGCTTTTCCCTGCCGAAAGATCGTTGGTGCCTATCAATAGGAAAATTTTTGCCGGTTTGCGGCTGGTAATCTCGGTGAGTCTTTCGAGGATACCGTCAGTGTCATCGCCGCCAATCCCGCGGTTGATGATTTTGTGGTTATCAAACAATTCATCCCACTCGGCACCATCGGTGAGGCTGTTGCCCAGCATAATAATCTCTTCATTCATATCCGGAAGTGTTTCAAAGTGTTCTTTCTTATGATAATAATACGCCTTCATGGCCTTGTTCCAGGCCTCCATTTCTTCTGCAAAACGGTCGTAGGCCATGATCTCCACCTTCTCCTTTTCGGATAGCTGATTACTCATTGAAGGAGGTGCGTTGGTGGGTTGGCTGCCCCAGTCCTTGTTGGGTTCATCGCCCATCCACAGTACCAACTTGCCACCATCTACTAAGTCTTGGTGGTAAAACCAGGGCTTGGTCAAGGGCTTTCCGTCCAGCTCAGCTTTCTGTATATAGCGGTTCTTCTTCGAGTTGTTCTTTGTTTCAATAGTAAACTCCTTGCCGGGATAATATTCCGGATCGAGTTGAATAGTAATCTTATCGAACAGCGGACTGCCAATTTCATAAATTGGTTTAACGGAAGTTCCTCCGTCCATTTCAAATAACCCAATAGAGCTCATCACATACCATGCGCCCATCTGCCCCTGGTCTTCGTCACCTGGCCAGGCATCCACGCCATCATAATAAAAGCCCTCCATAATTTCCCTGACCCATTTCTGGGTTAGCCAGGGCGCTCCGGCGTGGTTGAAAAGATAAGCCGCCTGCATGTTGGGTTGGTTGCCATGGTTGATAGGAAGGATTCCCACACCCACCAAGCCGTTTTCGGCCAGATGCTCTGAGTTAAAGCGGTGAGGTTGCGATTTCTCAAAACCTTCGTTCAGACGTGCCACAAATTCTTCCCGTCCCAACATGTCCACCAGGCCACTCTGGTCGTGCGGGACAAACCAGGTGTATTGCCAGGCATTGCCCTCTACAAAACCAGAACCTAAAAAGGTGGAGTGGCCATACTTTTCAAAAGGCTCCACCCAGGAGCCATCTTTTTTCCTGCGCCATACGTATCCTTCATCTTCGTTAAAGATATTTTTATAGTTGTAAGCCCTTTTCATAAAGGTTTTATAGTCTTTCTCCTTATTCAGTGCCTTTGCCATTTGTGCTACGGTATAGTCATCGTAAGCGTACTCCATGGTGTTGGATACGGGTCCTGTTTCATCGGGAACATATCCCAGCTTCATATAGTCTTCGAGGTGCCGGTTGCCCACCAGTCCGCCACCGGGGTGGCATTTTCCGGGTTCCATCTGGTTATGACGCATGGCCTTGTAGGCTTTCTCCACATCATAGTTCCGGATGCCTTTCTGATAGGCGCTGACCATCAGCGGGATTTCATGTGAGGCGACCATAATACTCGAATACTCAATTCCGGTGGGTCCTTTAGGCAACCATCCGCCTTTGTCGTAAATTTCGAGCAGCGAGTTCACCCACTTATTTGCAATATCAGGATGTTGAAGCGTCCAAAGCTGGTTTAAGTTCCAGAAAGTGTTCCAGAATGCGTCACAACCATATACCGGACTCTCCGGATCATCCAGTTTCTGCACCTCCTCATACATGTCGCGGTATTTCCCGTTGACATCACTCCAGGTAGTGCGGCTCGAATAGGCACGATACATGTTGGTGTAAAACTTTTTCAGATCTGAGACGCTGCCTCCTTCTACCTGGATCGTTCCCAGCAGGTCGTTCCAGGTGTCCTGACTGTTTTTTACAACGGCATCGAAGTCCCACCCGAAAGGATCCATTTCGGTTTCGAGATTCAAACGGGCCTGGTCGATACTTACCAGCGAAATGCCTGATTGCATCTGGATGGTTTCCCCGGCTTCGGTATTGAAAGTAACAAAAGCTCCAACATCCTCATCCCCGAAAAGGAGATCGATTTTATCGGTGTCGAGATAAACCTGGTCGTGAATCCAGCCATTAAAAGTGTCGAATGGCTTATCGAATCGAATGACAAAGTGGAGCGTAAACTCATTGTAATTTGCTTTACGGAGGCTTTGTTGTATAACCTTCCCCTCAATCTCTGTATCAGATACTTTAGTGATTTGTGCTGCAAACACTTCATAATTGTATTCGGTGGGTATTTTCAGATCGATCAGCACCCGGGCTTCCTCTGATTCAGGAAATGTATAACGCTGAAAGCCTGCCCGGGTTGTTGAAGTGAGTTCAGCTTTGATGTCATAATCCTCGAGCATTACCGAATAATATCCGGCCTTTGCTGTTTCCTCCTGATGGTCGATACGAGAGCGATAGCCTCCATCCGGATCATTTTCCTTTCCGGGTTTGATGTGGAGCTCACCCACGGTGGGCATGGTCAGTAGCCCGCCCATCGTCCATGAGTGCAGGTGGCTGAACCCGGCGATATTGTCAATATTGTATTCATAGCCGGCCTTCCAGCCTTTGCGTTGGTTATCCGGACTCAGCTTTACCATTCCGAAAGGCATACTGGCACCGGGAAAAAGCATCCAACGCGAATCAGTGGTGCCCATCATTGGGTCAACATAATCAACGGGCTTAATCTGGGCTGTAGCCTGTAATGCTATCAGCAATGAAAAGATTCCTGTAAGCAATAAGTTTCTTGTCTGTTTCATCTGTTAGTATTTTAAGATCTTTTTAACCGTGTTTCCATATTCGGTAGTAAGCACCACAACATACATCTGGTCAGATAAGTGCTGAATATTGATTTGCTCACCGGAATTTATTTTCTTCGTCATGCGAACCCGGCCGTTTAAATCTATCAACCTGAATAGGCCGTCCAAATTCCCGAAATGGATAGTTTGATTATGGTTATTAAACCTGATATCGTTGTTTGAGATTTGTTCATGCTCTTCAATGCTTAACGTATTTTCAAAATCGCTGTGAATGTTAAGTGTATCGGGAATACCCGCCTGCACAGCTT
>JASMTJ010000319.1:0-8482 GCA_041694335.1 Bacteroidales bacterium | reverse complement strand
CGGTTCAGGATCATCTCCAAAGGCAATTACCGGCGATTCATGCTCTTGATCAATAATTAGCCAATGATCATGTCCTGAGGGGTTTTCATTGTCTTTTTCATTGATACTGAACTTATAGGTGATTAGTCTGGAATAGTTCTCGCTTGCTGTAGAGCGATAATCTGAAGTGATCGCGCCGGGCGACACCACCTTTGCTGTATATTCACCTTGAACCACCCTATCCGGTTCAATATCAAACTTTTCTGACTGATAAATTGTATTGCTGTGCCGATTACAAGACACAAAAAGGACTGGCAGCAGAAACAGCCACAGAATTTTTTTCATGGGAGACTCAATTTAATAATACTTGAAAAAAGGCTGAATCATAAACCTATTCCCTTTCAAATAAAGAAAATAAAGCGCTAACAGATCAATAAAAGAACGATGATTCAGCCTTTTTAAAAACTCAATTACTAATTATTAATGATGATTCTTTTCACCGAAATACGATTGTCACTATGTATTTTCAGAATGCAAGACTGACTCTTAACTTTCGGGATTTTAACATAAATATTTTGATCATTTGTCTGAAGCTCTTGCTGGTAAAGCAACTGACCCTTTAAGTTATAAATCATTACGTTTTGTATTTTTTCCTTTTCGGGATTATCAATGTTAAACCAGCCCGATGCCGGATTCGGATAAATGCTAAAAGAACTTGTTGTGTGGAGATCGTCGACATCTGTGTCATCCAGGTATATCTCATATTCGAGGGTTTCGTCATTGAGTGTAATCAGGTAATTTCCCGGATTCGTAATCTCATAAGTCATATTCGGTCCGCCGCCAGTGGTGAGTTCTACCACACCTGATAGTCCGTCACTGTTTCCCCAGTCGTCGCCAGTCCAATCGCCCGTATTGGCAAATTTCATTTCATAGCTTCCCTCTTCCATATTGATAGGATAGCTTAACCATTGGTTATTTGCCGTCAGGTACATACGGTTATCCAGATTCCAACCATTATAATCGCCACGAGCAAACATTAAAGTCTGATTGGCTGAAAGATCGGAATACGTAATTTCATAGTAAAGACTCACAGTATCAAAAGTAATGTCGTAATAACCTTCGGTATCGATGCTGAAAGTTGTTTCAGGCCCACCACCTGTGGTTAATTCAACGTATCCGCTAAGACCTTCGCCATTACCCCAGTCGTCACCGGTCCAGTCTTCGGTATCTGCAAACTTCATCTGATGTTCGCCGGAAGTCATAAACACCGATTTGGCCTCCCAAATATCATTTTGCCAGACCATTTTATGATCAATATTCCATCCATTGAATGATCCGCGTGCAAACATACTTTGCGTATAGGATGATCCTGAAATCATCAGCAAAACACTAAAAGTTAAAAAGTAAATGTAGTTCCTCATATTATTGAGTTTTTATAGTTAGAAAATGATTTTCAATTTTTTATGGTTATCTATTTCTTTTGGTATAGAAATCCGGCAAATGTGCTTTGATTTGTCCCAGTGCCATTTCATCTTTTCTTCACTCTCACAGGGTTGCAAGTTTTTCCTGGCTTTCTTGATTTTTTCTTTCCCGAAAATAATTCTCCGGGGCTTTTCCTCAAGCAGAACATCATAATAAAGGTCTCTCTCATCCGCAGAAAACCCTTGATATACCGTGTCATTGTATTCTATTTCAATGGCATCATCTTTTGTAAACACCTTGATATTCCTATTCGCAAAGCCTCCCTGCTTATAATCGTTACTTTCACCATCATCTTCATACACCACGAATTGGGCTTCTTTATTCGTTACAGATGGAAAAACTTTCAGTATAAGCGGGTAGTCAGGATCCTGTCCAATGTATTGCATCACAGGCATGGTTGGAATGACTGATCCTTTTTTCACAAACAAAGGAATCGTTTCCAACTTTACAGGAATTTCTATCCACTGTTCCCCTTCATACTTTTTTTCCGGAACGTGGTAATCGATCCATGTTCCTTCAGGAAAATAGACCTTTTTCGTGGCCGCCGCTTCTTCAACGACCGGGGCCACCAGCAATTCCTTTCCAAAAAGAAACTGTGTGTCCAGATTTTCAACTTCCTTATCAAAAGGATACTCAAGGAAGAGTGCCCGCATTAGTGGCATTCCGGTGTCGTGAGCTTCACGTGCATAAGTGTAGATATACGGAAACAGTGTATACTTTAATTCAATGGCTTTTTTATTGATTTCGGTAGCTTCGTTGCCAAACAACCAAGGCTCCACGGCATTATTTCCTTCGTGATGTGCACGCGACAGCGAATTGAAAACACCAAACTGCAACCATCTTACGTATAGCTCGCTCATCTTTTCATAATCATCAATATCGCCACAATAGCCTGATATATCGCAGCTCCAGAACGGAATTCCTCCCATTCCTGCTGAGAGTGCCAGTGGAATCTGTGCTTTTAGCTTATTCCATCCTTCCGTAACTTCTCGCCCGTTTCCGGCATCGCCCGACCAACCGAACGTATAGCGCTGCATTCCGGCAAAAGCAGACCTTGTCATCTGGAAAATACGCCGGTTGGGGTTTCTTTTCTCAAACTGCTCAGTAACCACTTTATCCCAGGTATGACCATACACATTATGTATCTCCTCGTGCATTCCCAGGTGATGTTTCATAAAAGCCTGTCTGTATCTTCTTCATTGCTCCAGGCCGGCTCTCCCATATCTGTCCAAAAGCCCCGCACACCATCATCAAGCACTTTTTGCTGGTAGGCACCCCACCAATCTGCCACTTCGGGATTAGTAAAGTCTACCACACCGCAGTTTCCACCCCAGGGCCAGGGCATGTCATAACTCCTACCCGTGCGGACATCCTTTGCAAAGAATCCAAGAGAGTCAGCTTCTGTCCATTGCTTCTGATTGGCCTGAGAAATTACCGGGTCTTGTGAAACAATCACTTTGAAGCCATCAGCAGCAAGATCTGATACCATCTTTTTAGGGTTTTCATATTTTTCATCATGCCACTCAAAATCCTGCAGGTGCTGGGTCCAGCCGATATCCTGGTAAATAATATCACACGGGATTTGCCGCTGGCGGTAACCCTCAGCTATCTGTCGGGTCAAGTCTTCGTTGGTCAGCAGTCCACGGCATTGCGAAAAACCCATTGCCCAGTCGGGTGGCATTATGGGCTGCCCGGTCAGATCAACATATTTACTGATTATTTCCTGATAATCCGGGCCATAAATGAAGTAATACAACATTTCTCCGCCGGGTGCGGAAAAGGAATAAGACCCCTTGTTTTCCACACCAAAATCAAAAACGGTTTTAAAGGTGTTATCGAAGTATAAGCCATAACCATTGCTGCTCATGAAGAAGGGTATGCTTTTATACAAGGGGTCTTCATTTAGGCCATAGCAAGGCTTGTCGCTGTTCCACATTTTAAAAGTGCTTCCCACCCGGTTCAGCGGACCATTTTTTTCTCCCAATCCGTAAATTTTTTCTCCGGGCTTTAATACTTTTCTACTGATAAGAAATGAAGAGTCTGTTTCAAATCCTTTATCCTGGTAATCAGACATAATCAGTTTCTGGTATTTATCGAAGATTTGTATACTGAAAGGAGATTTGTATACCCGAACAATCAAATCGCCCGTGTATATTTCATAGCGGTTAGTCATCTCAGTAATATTCACAGCGCTGTTTTCAGGCTCTTTTATTACAGCAAACGAAGAGTTGTTTCGTGAAAAACTATCCTGATCATACCAAATTCTGAAAATTCCTTCATCAATAAGATCAAACTGAACGTCTATCTGATTCTCGCAATGAAAAACCACCCTGTTACCGTTCACCTCTGAAGAGCTGCACTCGCCGGGGGACACAGACTGTGCGGAAGTGGTTTCAGCGAGTATGGTAAACATTACAAGTGTCAGAAGTTGTAGGCCTTTTATTAAATTATTCATGCTCTAAAACTATCATTGTCCAATACTTTAATTCCGGAACCGTAAAAGAAACCCCGCCATCCTTCTGCACAAATTCGAGGCTGCGTGAAGCGCCACCGATCACATCAGGAGAAGCCACCCATACAGTTTTTACTTGTTGGTCTGTCTCAATGGTAAGTTCTGCGTCCTGAATCATTGCCGGAGCAGACTGTGTGCCTTGGTTATCACGCCAATAGGGAGTTGTAGAGTCCTTGAAGTTAATCAGGTGCACCACTTGTTTGTTTTCCAGCTTTTTAGCAACCACACCCACGCTTCCCTGTCCTGCAGGCCAGTTTTCCAAGGGTAACTTTTCATCAAGCGATTGGGTTGCCACGTTATTAAAAGTGCCTCCATCGCGAAGCAGGTTTTGATAGGCTGTAATAAAATCATAATAATTGGGTAAGGTATTTTTTAAATCCTGTTTCATCCTCAGATTATCATTCGGGAAATACTCCTTTCCCAACATATGCTCTCCTAGCTCAAGGTGAGCACCTCCGAAAGCAAAAATCACTGCATTCGTCATCAAAACTCCAGCGGTATTAAAATATCCCTGATTATCAGCCATATCATAATTCATATAAGCCGCCAGCACGGTGTTTTTTTCTCCATTGCTATAGGACGAGTTTAGCCTGATTATGTTGGCAAGGTCGCTATAGCGATCGTTAGGAGACCAAACTTCGGTATATAAAAAGCCGGTGGATGACTCTGCAATCTGCTCCTGTCCATACTGGTTAACTGCGTTCAACGCCATCTCTTTATCAGGATGAGCAGCTTTCATACTCTCAATAAAGGGTTTATACGTTTCAGATAAGTTGAGATTTGAGCCGTCGTAGCGGTAACGTGTTCCTCTGTCGCCCAGTTGATCCATGTGGAAGCCATCAAAATCAAGGTGATTATATACTTTTTGATTTTCATCGGCCAGGTATTGCTGCCAATTTTCATTGGATGGATCCAACAAATATATGTTACTTAAAAAGGGTGGGTTGGGCAAAGGGTGAAAGTCTTTTTCCGAATTTGACTGATCTTTATAAACATACCACTCTTCAGAAACACCATCTTCTTCGGCATCATCCCAGGCACCGTAAATCAGGTTATAAAACATTGCCTTCATGTTGCGCTCATGGGCCGCCTCAATGTATTTTTCTACTGTCGAAAAATAGACGTCCCTGTTAATAATATCTTTCCAGCTATCTTGGGGATTTCCGTTGTTCATCGGAAGTGGTTGATGATGCTTTTTGTGCCAATCATAAAACTGTAGGCCATTGATATGATACCGGTTCAGGTTGTCCATCACCTCATCAATTTCATCCTGACTAAGCTCAGGGAACTTAGATAAAAATCCATACCGGGGAAACCTTGTCCAGTCTGATGATACATCCACACCAATCGTCGATAAGATTATTTCTTTCCCGTCTTCTTCAGAAAATACCTCAACAGTGTAACCTTTAAAGTCATTGTTGGGAGCAGTCCATTGCCAGCTGTTTTCTGTAAGATCATTCTCTTCAATTATCTGATTCAGGTGCTTGTATCTGACCTTGGCCGTGGCAGGTAAAGTGGTTGCTTTCAGTTCAAAATTCACCTGTTCACCGGGGTTGTATGCAGCCTTATCGGTTGCCATATCATAATTTCTGAATGCCGGCGTTTCAGGATTTACAGGTAGATCAGGTGTTGACGGGTTATCCGTATTGTCTTTCTTATCGCAGGAATACAGAAATCCAAATATTAAAATTATGACTACTATGTACAAAGTTTTATGAAGCATTTATTTCCTTTTTGAGCATAATACCTGTGAGCCCTTCCAGGTGGTTGTCAGTCCCCGGAAGGGCTGCACAGGTATTTTCTGGTTTCTAAACTATTGTTTTGTTATGGTTAATTCCTCGTTATCAAGATTAATGGTAATGATATAACTACCGGCGTCGCCGTCTGATAACTTCCATTTATTATCAGGACCATCGCAACCATGTGTGATAATATATTCTGTATTTAAGAGCGACTGACTGGGCTCAGCAGAATTAATCCAATCACCATCGCACCAGTCGCCTGTGAATTTCGAGAACTTAAATTCTCCGGTAGGATTCTCACTACCGAGCTCTCCTTCAAAAACAAATGTGCCATCCTGGTAATCCATGGGTTCAGGGTCTGCAATGTTCCATCCATTAGGACCTCCATCGCCGATCAAATACAAACTGATACGTTCAAAAATGATCGTGTTCTCGCGGGTATCCAGTATTACCTTATAGCGGCCTTTGTTCTCATCGGTAATCACCCATTTATAATCTTCCTCACATCCTGAGCTTTGGTTAACATCAGTAACATCCAGCGGCTGGCCTTGCTCAAACGGACGATACCATTCACCACACCAATCGCCAAGAGGACCGGCAAATATTTTAAACTCTCCCGGTGAAAAGTTCGCTTCATACGTAAAGATGAAAGGATTTTCCTCATTTTGCGTGAAAGCATCCGGAGTTTCTATATCCCAACCACTTGGCGAAGCATCTCCTATTATCCATATCTGACTGAAAGGTGGCTCGTTCGAACGTTCAACAGAAATGGTTTTTTCAAGAATGTTTGCAGTAACGAGATATTGGGATCCCTCGTTTATATCCCATTGCAAGTCATCGCCAACGCCACCCTGATTATAAATCATTAAGGTTGAATCGGCAGGGTCGCGGGTATAAAAGTCCTGAGTCATTGATTCATCCTTACTCACAGCAAACCGGAATGAACCAGATGTCAATTCACCATCATAAGTAAATACTCCTGATTGATCTTCAACCGGAGTCATTTCAAGGGCTGCTGATATTTCTTCACCTTGTGGATTAGCACTTCCGAAAAGATAAAGTTCTGTGCTTACCGGATCAAAAGGCTCAACCAAAAAGCTTGCTGTAGCCACCTGATTCTCAAACACCCCTTCGGGAGAAAAAGCGGTGACACGAGCCATCATTTCATGGGTAGTTAAAGGCGCTAATTCAAATGCATTAAGTAAATACCCATTCAATTCTCCATGACTGACACTTAATGCTAAGGTGTTTTTTCCCTGATCCCATATTACAGGACTGGCAAAGCCGTTGCCTGCCTTATCAAGCTCCAGCTTATAACTGATTGGAGCATTGCTTCCTTCGTTGTTTCCGGGTGTCCAGTTAAACAGCAATTCATTTTCTTCAAAACGCTGATCCAGCACCAGATTAGTATCAGAAACTGAGAGCGATAGTTCTGCATACTGAATATCATCCGGGATAACGGGATATTCTTCATCACATGCACTGACGACCATCAGCAATGAAACGGTAATTGCAAAAAATAGCTTCTTAAATATTTTATTCTTTTTCATGATTCAGTTTTTTAATATCCTGGATTCTGAGTTAAATTGGGATTCCTGTCCAGTTCTATCTGAGGAACAGGGAATAACAAGTGCTTCTCGGAGGCATTTGTTTTTCCAATAGAGTGTAAAAAGTCGATACCATACTGGCCATTATTTACCCTGATGAGATCGAACCAACGCTGGCCTTCAAAAGCTAATTCCATGCGGCGCTCTTTTATAACGGCCTGCCTGAAAGCCTCTTTATCCAACCCGGATGCAATATCATTGAGTTCAGCGCGGTTTCTTACTCTGTTCAAGGGTACTTCCGCTTCAGCCGTTCTGCCCAGTTCATTTAAGGCTTCTGCTTTCATCAGCAGCACATCAGCATATCTTAATACCGGAAAATTCAACGGACTGTTATCGTAGCTGGCCGATATACTTTTAGATACTAAGAACTTACGGACATTATATCCCGTTAAGGAATAGGCAGGATCATAAACATTTCCGTCAAAGTCAGGGCAGCCTTTGTAGAGTGTTGTGATATCTTTACGGGCATCGTTTTCTTCGTATGCTTGCATAAATTCCTGTGTAGGCTGATTCCAGCCATAAGCTCCGGCCACAAAACCTGATCCTCGCGGCCCCATAAATGGGCTGGTCCAGGAGGCCTGGTTTTCATTACTCCAAAAATTATATCCTCCGTCGCTGTGATACTGTACTTCAAAGAGTGACTCTATAGAGTTTTCAGTATCCGGATTGAAATTATCGGCGTAGTTGATATTCAAGGCATAACCCAGATTTTCAATTTGTGTGGTGTAGTCCACTACTTCACTCCAGTTGCCACGTGTAAGATGTACTTTAGCCAGTATTCCGAGTGCCGCTCCTTTGGTAGCTCTGCCAAGATCCTGATCAGAGTATGTACTTTTGGCGGGCAAGAGGTTGGCCGCGTTTTCCAAATCACTTATTATCTGCTCATAAACAACATCTTTTGAGGTTCTGGCAGGCAGCAGATCACTTTCTGCATTGGAAGGCTCTGTTACTAAGGGAACATCGCCAAAGTAGCGCACCAAAATAAAGTAATAATGTGCCCTAAGGAAATATGCTTCTCCCATCGATCGGTTTTGAATGCTTTCGTCAATATCCAGTTTCGGAGCTTCCTGCAAAACGATATTGGCCATCAGGATTCCAGGCCATGGGCCGCGCCACAAGTCAAGCACGCCGGTATTATCGGGAGCGGTAACGAAATTGGC
>JASMTJ010000318.1:0-1164 GCA_041694335.1 Bacteroidales bacterium | reverse complement strand
TAATAATTGCCACGGCACAATATTGGAATGATGCTCCATTTCTGTCAGAATCACCTCATCACCCTCCGAAAAAAAATGCTCTCCGAATGAAGTGGCCAAAAGATTAATTGACTCGGTTGTACCTTTGGTGAAAATGATCTCTTCGTTGCTTCCGGCATTGATAAAACCCGCTACCTTTCTCCGTACTTCTTCAAAAGCTTCTGTACACACATTGCTGAGATGGTGTACGCCTCTGTGTATATTACTGTTGACACGGCGGTATACATCAGCTTCTGCTTCAATTACCGAAAGCGGCTTCTGGGTGGTGGCCGCATTGTCGAAATAGACGAGCGGTTTGCCATACACCTTTTCGGCGAGGATGGGAAAATCGTTTCTTATTTCCTGAATATTAAGACCCATAGCTTTATATATAATAAATCCGGTACCTGCAGATTACAAACAACAGGCACCGGAACGTATTTCAAAATATTGTCACCTCTTACATGCAGGATACACCGGTGCCTTTTTGACCACACACCACGCACGAGTGGCACTTATCGAGTTCACCACGGAAGCGTTTTTCAACCAAAGTGCGTATCTGTTCACGAAGCGGTTCCACCTGTATCTTCTCAATCACCTCGTAAGCAAAAGCGTACATCAGCAAGATTGTAGCCTCCTCCCTGTTGATTCCGCGGGTACGCAGGTAAAACATGGCTTCTTCATCCAGCTGTCCAACTGTGGCTCCATGGCTGCATTTCACATCATCGGCATAAATCTCCCGCTGTGGCTTGGTATTAATTTTGGCATCTTTGGTCAGCAACAGGTTATTGTTCGACTGATAAGCATTGGTTTTCTGTGCATCAGGACGAACCATTATTTTTCCGGTAAAAGCACCTGTTGCATGGTCGTCGAGCACCCCTTTAAAGAGCTCATCGCTGAAACAATCCGGAACCGCGTGATCAATAAAAGAAAAATTGTCTACATGCTGATTCTTATCAAGCAGGTAGAGTCCGTAAGTATGTCCTTCAGCATGCGTTCCGGCAAGCTTAAGTGCAATGTTATTCCGTCCTACGCCGGTATGCAAAGTCAGGTTATTGGTCTTCACGTGCGAGTCTTCCTTCTGCTCAATGTAAAAACCGGCGACCTGAGTAGTTGCATTATGCTGATTCTGAAGATTGTAAAAAT
>JASMTJ010000317.1:0-3037 GCA_041694335.1 Bacteroidales bacterium | reverse complement strand
GGTTTGCTGGTGAAAGCTGGTAATCCCAAAGATATTCATTCACATCGTGATTTTCTCAAACGTGACGATTTGAAAGTTGCACTTATGGCTGGTGCTGACCAGCTTGAAATGCTTCAGGCGATTGGTGTACCACAGTCACGAATGGTAATGATCCAAACCAATGCTGACGCTATTTCAACAGTTGCCACAGGAAGAGCCGACGCATATGCAGCAACAGGACTCACTGCAGCTAATCTTGCAAAAAAGAGTGATAAAGTTGAACTGGCAGATCCTTTTGAAGACCCTGTTATAGATGGAAAAGAGGTTCGCAGCTGGGGTAGTTTTACCTTTAATAAAGATTCCGATGATTTTCGTTTAGCATTCAGTAAAGAGCTGAAAGAATTTAAAAAGACTGAAGAGTGGAGAAATATTCTCAAGAAAAATGGTTTTACCCCTTCTGACATAGAAGGTTCTTTTAGGTATACTACGAAAGAGCTTTGCTCAGGAGAGTTATTTAAGTAAGGTTTGTACATATGCCGCCCGGTGTTAAAAACCGGGCGGCTTGTTATTTATCCCTTTATTCAGGGTAACGGAGGAATGAATGAACTGGATAGACTATTTGGGGCCCATGATGGATGGGGCGTGGATTACTGTTAAGTTAACATTTTATTCCACCATACTAGGAGCTATTTTTTCATTTTTGTTTGGTCTTGGAAAGCTTTCTAGACACTGGTATTTCAAAATTCCTTCAGTTGCTTACATTGAGGTATTCAGAGGCACGTCTTTGTTGGTGCAAATGTTCTGGCTGTTTTATGCTCTGCCGTTATTGGGAGATTTAATGGGTATTAATACGCGTATTCCTCCTGTTGTTGCAGGGGTTTTGGCATTGTCTGCAAATATCGGTGCATACGGTGCTGAGGTTGTGCGAGGCGCCATACAGGCAGTATCTAAAAAGCAATATGAAGCTGCTACTGCTCTTAACTTTACTCCTAAACAAACATTGTGGCGTATCGCTCTGCCTCAGGCAATACCTGAAATGATGCCACCTTTTGGCAATCTTGCCATTCAGAATTTGAAGGATACAGCACTGGTTTCCCTTATAACAATATCGGATTTGGCTTTTGTTTCCGAAAGGCTTAGAAATCTTACTCAGGAAAGTGCGGTGGTCTATACACTGGCGCTTTTTATGTACTTCGGTATGGCTTTGGTGCTGGCAGGTATGATAAAAATGCTTAGCCAATATGTGGGAACCTGGCGTCGTGCAGCGGGGGGTAAGTAATGTTATTTGGGATAGAATGGGATACAACTACAAATCTTGCTTTTGCTGCATCTATTCTTCCTATTTTGCTGATAGGGCTTGTTACAACATTAAAAGCTACAGTTGTGGGTTTTATTTTGGCAATGATTATTGGCCTAGTATTGGCAGCCTTAAAAGGAGCACCGTTGAAGGTAATCAGCTATCCGGCTGCTTTTGTTATTGAATTTTTGAGGGACACTCCATTGCTTATACAGTTGTTTTTTGTTTTTTACGTTCTTCCGGAGCTTACTGGGATTGCTATCCCGGCATTTGTAGCTGGATCTGTTGCACTAGGGTTTCAGTATAGTGCATATTGTGCTGAGGTTTACAGAGGTGGGCTGGAAGCGGTGCCATGGGGGCAGCACGAAGCACTTAAAGCTTTAAATTTACCCCCTATTTATGGTTTTTTCCATATTATTCTGCCTCAGGCTATACCGCGTATTATACCGTCATTGGGAAACTATCTTGTTTCAATTATGAAAGATGTTCCCATTCTAAGTGTTGTCACTGTTTTGGAAATGATGACCATCGCTAGAATTATCGGTGATCGAACATTTAATTATCTTGTTCCTCTGACTATGGTTGGGGGGTTATATCTGATTTTGACACTGCTGGCATCATTCTTAGTACGTTTTATAGACATGAAACTTCCCAAGAGCGGAATACCACTTAAATAAGTGAGGTAAAAATGAGTGAACCTATGATTAAATTTGATAAAGTTACGAAAAAATTTGGCGATCATGTTGTATTGAAAGAACTTGAGTTTGAAGTCCAGCCCAATGAGATGGTAACAATTATCGGACCTTCCGGCTCCGGTAAATCAACAATACTGAGAATTTTGATGACGCTGGAGCCTATTAATGACGGTGTTGTTTACGTGGACGGTGAACCGTTATGGCATGAAGAAAATAATGGCAAACTTGGTCCCGCAAGTGAACAACATCTGCGAAAGATGCGCTCGAAGCTTGGAATGGTTTTCCAACAATTTAATCTGTTTCCGCATATGACAGTTCGCCGTAATCTGACGGAAGCACCGATAAGAGTACTGGGACTGTCGAAAAAGGAAGCTGTCGAAAGAGCTGAGGAGCTTCTTGATATGGTGGGGCTGGCGGATCAGGCCGATAAATTTCCTGCGCAGCTTTCCGGCGGGCAACAGCAGCGTGTCGGTATAGCCAGGGCGTTGGCGATGAGACCTAAAATTCTGCTTTTTGATGAGCCAACTTCGGCACTTGATCCAGAGCTTGTGGGTGAAGTTTTGCAGGTAATACGGAGGCTAGCTGAACAGCATGAATTTACTATGCTCCTTGTTACACATGAAATCCCGTTTGCCAGGCAGGTCTCTGACAGGGTATGTTTTATCGATGGGGGATCGATTGTTGAGCAAGGGCCACCTGATGAGATATTGACGGCTCCAAAAAAAGAGAGGACAAAGGAATTTTTGCACGCTGTGTTGCATCCGGATGAATAATATTAGTGTTAAGTGCTAAGTAAATGTAGTTGAGGTTGTTGGAGGAAGTTAAGATAGTTAAAAGTGGGCAACCACCACCCAATGTCATCATATATTAAGAAAGTAGGAAAAATCGTTTAATAAGTTGTTAAAAAATAGTATAAAGGTCCAGAGCACTGAAGGTGATAAAGGACATATTTGTCATTGGTTCATTGAAACCGTTCGGAATGTTGTCCCCACCTTTCCAATTACCCCAGTGAAATAGGCTTACGCATTTTACGGGGCAAGCCTCTAACTACCTCCAACTACCTCCA
>JASMTJ010000316.1:0-5529 GCA_041694335.1 Bacteroidales bacterium | reverse complement strand
GGAATCGGTGGTCACTTTCCCATGGAATCGGTGGTCACCATGCCGTGGAATTAGTGGCCATTTTCCCGTGGAATACGCAGCCTTAAAGGCTTGGAGGACCGCGCTTTCGTATTCTTCGTTCTGAAGGAGTTCAAATGACTTCTTTATTATCGTCGGATGCACATATGAATCCGGCATCAAAGCATATCTTCCAACGACTCGACGAAATTCCCGCTCTGGGAACCTAAACCCCACCTTTGTTGGAAAAAACTGATATTCGTCTTCATCACCTGGCGCTCTCTGAAAGCGTCGGATGTCAATGTGAGGAGTAGGGCTGGCCTTGTATTTAACCCGCGTAAATCTCACAGGTTGGTACCCGCCTGGTTTGGCTTCTCCAATGAGCTCCTCATATTCGATCTTTGCTTCAATCTCACTTTTCGACATACATGCCCCTACTGCATAACGCTTGCCATCACCGGTGGCAAAACCGTCGCGAAGCAGAGGTTTTGGCATCCGGTGCATGGCTTTGTTGGGTGGTCATTCATGTTCCCGTATGATCTTCTCTGCCAAAGGAAGTCCAGTGGGTGAAAGGCGGCAGTTTCCATCTGAGTGATAGTAAATGAACTTCTGAGCGTGGAGACGCTTTAATATCTTCTTGAAATTTGTGCCATTCGAGTATTCAATAATTCCCTGAAGTTCAGCGTCAGTTCTCGGGCTGCTGTCGTACAAAAGAACAAGAACTTGCTCTCTTGCTTTCATCTGAGATGACAAAACCCAGGTGATGTTCCCTTCCTTCCAAATCACAGGGCACTGTCGTTCGACAATCTTGTCAAGCATGGCTTGTGTTTGGTCAGGAGGGAGCCCAGACTTTAGACGAATTAGCTCTGCCAACACCCACTTACACGTATACAGAATAAGCGTGGCGTCCATTTCATTCGGATTTACGTCTGATATATGCGCTACGCCACGCTTGTTGCGGATATTGTAAATTGATTTCAGTGTCCGCGGGATTAGTAAGCGGTAGGACTGATCCCCTGTTTGCTGCTCATAGAATGATAGGGCATTGTTGTTGAAGGGAGGCAAGGACTTATTAAAAGCTTTGTATTGCCCTGTGAGTTCGAGGTCAAGTGCCCTTCGAACAGCTTCAACAAAATGTCCGGCATCCAGCTCGCTCGGTTTCCACTTTCTGAGAACGTAGTTCCGCTCAATCTCTCTATATGCATCGAGTATCGCAGATGCAATGATCGAATCGAATCCAGATGTAAGAATACTGAGCGGATTCATTGAGCGTTAAGTTCTGCAGCAAGTTCATTGGCTTTGGTTTGGCCCGGATGGGTAAGCTTTGCAGTCTGATTTTTCCCGGTGCCAGATAGTATGAGGTATTGCTTGGCTCCTTTCATGGCTTTCGCAAAATTTGGGGAATCCAAACAGGAGTGGTGCTTGCACAGCTCTCGGATATCGGCACAACTCGCTGAGGTTTCTCCCTTCAAGCCTAACCCAACTAGATACAGTAGTGCGGCATTCACCATCTTATCTGCCTTCTTGCTCCCCGGAATCGACTTCAGAATCTTGACTCCATCATCCTCGAGAGCAATGACATTCGGATATGGGTTTGCATCGGCAGATGCCTGGGCACCTTGTACAGCCTTCTGTTGTGGTGGCATCGCATCCATCGGTGGGGCAGCTGCAGGAAGGGACGAAAGTTTCCCGTCAATAACCTCTTGGAAGCGATCTAATTGCTCCTTCACGAATGCTTCAGAACCACTGATCTCGATTTTCCCTTCGCGCAAAGATACGTTGACTCTTGCTTGTTCGTCCATCATTTCTCCTTCTGTATTAGTTCAATCCACCTAACGTTACAAATAACCGGTGCAAATGGAGCGCAGCGGAATTTGTATCCGCGTTAATTTGCCTTGTTATATGCTCTTTTATTCAATAGCATCTAATATTCAAACCTCAATTATCAAAAATCACATCCAAAGTCGCATTTTTTGTTGCTGACAGAACCAATGCGTAATGCTTGGCCCGAGCTAAAGAAACCTGCAACAGGCGACGGGTTTCCATGTAAGGGGGTACCGTATCCCGTCCCCTAAAATTCTGATACAGGTCTTCAACAAGCAACACTCCGTCATACTCCCGGCCTTTCAATTGGTGCATGTTCATGACTGAAATGCTCGCTGACTTTCTACTGGAATCAAGTAGCTGATCTTGCAGAATAGCCCGATCCAACGCTTCCTCAGCTCCTACATAATTACCACTGGTCCGCCATAAACTTATCAACTCTTCTTCGATCAATGAGCCGCGCCGAAGCAGTCGCAAATAACGCGCAAACTCAGCCGTTTTCGTCAATTGGTCAACGCCAGTCCTTTCAAATGCCTTTCGGACCATTAGCCAGTCTTTGATCGGAGAGCCTAAAAATCCATTTCTCTCAAGTGCTTCAAAAACTCCGACGAGTGCCTTAACACAGTTGGTTTTGGGACGTTTACCATCATCACATTTTTGTGCCCAGTTTTGTAACGAGTCAGATTTTTTAATATTTGTGGCGTTGTTGGCCGCACGTAACATATCGGCTATTCTGCAAAGACATTGTGATATACGTTGGTCAAATGGGAGATGAGAACTTCCCATAACATTTGCGATAACACGTGCAGCTAAAACGATTTGCATTTGATCAAACAAGACATCATGAGGGATTGGTTTATGCTCTCTATCTCTAATCTTGATAGGGGCTGCCAGCACATCAGATATTTTTCTAACCATATGTTTACTACGCGCGGCAACCGCAATTTTGATATCATTTTTCTCTGCTTTCTTTGATCTTTTTTTTGTTTCATTCCATGTTCTTATAACACAAAGCCTGACTCCAACAGAGAACATACCCGGCTGAAATGCTCTTCTTTCGATATCATCTGGAAGTTCTTGTACAACATCGGGCGACAAGAGAGATCGGGCATATCCAGCAATACCAGTCGCGGGACTACGATTGTTTTCATTCTGAAAGTCAAATACCGGGGCTTTCAATTCATCGCCAAACTCAGACAAACGATGCTCCGAAACACCGTCGCGCCATTCGTATATTCGCTGTTCCCTGTCACCAAGTGCAATGACGCTTGATCCTGAACTCAATGCTCGAATAAGCGCCCATTGGGCTTCATCAGTATCCTGGAACTCGTCTACAAGAATTAAGGGATATGCTGCGTTAAAACAGGCTTTTGCCGCATTTGAACGATTTAAAATTTCAGCTGCACGAGTGGCAAACTGGTCATACTCGACTTTAAGGCGTAGAGGTTTCAATCTAGCCGATTACTTATGATCTCAGTGGGTTACGCTATATGATTGCGTAGTACCCTTTAATGCGTGCCCGGTTACCCTTTAAATTTATTGTCAGCTAAAGTTTTTTAGGTTTATTACTTGACTTTGTAGTGCCCTATTAGTAAGTAAGGGGCATGGCCAGCTTAATTAAAAAAGTCAAAAAGGGTAAAGCCTACTACTACATCAAGGAATCAGCCCGGGTTAATGGCAAGCCCAGGACTGTCAATCAGATTTATCTTGGCTCCATTGAGAGGATAATGGACATGGCCCTTGGCCAGCAGAGTCCGTCGGTAAGCAAAATCCAGTCTCAGGAATTTGGTTCTTTGTTCCTGGCCAATCTGGTCGATAAACATGTCAACCTGGCAGATATCATTGATTCGGTAGTGCCCCCAAGCTCAAGGGAAAAAGGCCCGACAATGGGGGAATATTTTTTGTATGCTGCCTTTAACCGGATGATCCAGCCCCGATCCAAAAAGGGATTGGCCAGCTGGTATAATGATTTTGCTGTACATCAGATTCGACCGGTTGACGTCTCTGCCTTGACCTCCCAGAAGTACTGGGAAAAATGGGACCGGGTGGATCAGGACTCAATTTTAGAGATATCAAAACAATTTTTCAATAAAATTAGAGAGATTGAAAGCACTGAATCAGATTGTTTTCTGTTTGATACTACCAACTACTTTCACTACATGGACAGCAAGACATCTTCCGATCTGGCTGTCAGGGGGCACAATAAGGACGGCAAGCATTGGCTGCGCCAGATCGGGCTGGCCCTTCTGGTATCCCGGACAAACCAGATTCCCCTGTTCTACCGCGAGTTCGAGGGGAACTGTCACGACTCCAAACTGTTCAACAAGGTGCTGCAGGAAATTTTTGATGTCCTCAAGCAACTCGACCATAAAAGCCCGGAGCTGACTATAGTCGTGGACAAGGGAATGAACTCCGAGGACAACCTGCAAGCCATAGACTCCAAAGAAGGAATTCATTTTATTACCACTTACTCGGTCGCTTTTGCCGAGGACCTGGCCCGCAAGGATCTTAGTTTTTTCAGTCCGGTTGACACCATAAAGAACCGGGAGCTCGGACCGGATGATCAAATAGTTGCCTGGCGAACTTCCGGCCGTTTCTGGGGCCAAAATCGAACGGTTGTGGTTACCTATAACCCTAGGACCGCAGCCAAACAAAGATACAATTTCGATAAAAAACTGGGAAGGCTCCAGGACGGGCTTTTTGAGATGCGGTCCAAAGTCAGGTCGGGCAAGAGAAGCTGGACCAGCAAGGCCCAGGTTCTGCAGCGCTACAAGGATCTGTGCGGCTCCCTTTATCTGCCTCAGGACCTATACGACCTGGAGTTCAAGACAAAAAACAATAAGCTGCTTATGTATTTTAGAAAGAACCACTACCGAATAGGCAGGTATGTAGCCAGGTTCGGTAAAAATATTATCATTACCTCGCATCATGACTGGACTACGGACCAAATAGTCAGTGCCAGTCTGGATCGCTATCAGGTTGAGCATTCTTTTCGTCAGAGCAAATCCGGGGAATTCGGCAATTTCCGCCCCATTTGGCATTGGACCGACTCCAAGCTCAGGTGTCATCTGTTTTCCTGCGTAGTTGCCCTGACTTATCTAAGCTTAATCAGGCTATGGCTCAAAAGAGCAGGTGTGGAATTCACAGCAGATTACGCCATGCAATCCATGCGCAACCTCTCAAGCTGCTTATGCTGGCAGGGTGATAAGAAAAAGCCGTTTCGCATGATAGAAGAACCCACCCCCGACCAAGCCAGAATTCTAAAGGTTTTTGGATACAAAGTACAAAAAGGGGTACTACAAACCATTTGATATCAACCTGCTGTTATCAATGAACTTTTTGGGAAATTTTACTGCTAAGTCTGAAAGTCAAGTATAAATATTGCTAATGATGAGCATGGTATATTTAAAACAATATCCATCAATGATAAAAGTTCAAAAAATGAGTTTAATTTTGAAAAATTTCGGTTTGCAGGACAATCTAGTTATGAAAAATCAGAATATGAAATTGATGTTGATGACAATATGCGAAAAGATGATGATTATGTAGAAAATGTGTATGAAGAAAAAAAAGAATGGTTCCAAGCTAAAAGAATCACATGGGTAAATAAATTTTTGGACACATCGCAAAAAGGTATGTGGAAATCACTTGGAAAGCAATTAAAAAAAATGTCAGACGAAATGAATTATAGAGTAGAAAATGTCTATA
>JASMTJ010000315.1:0-10057 GCA_041694335.1 Bacteroidales bacterium | reverse complement strand
CAGTCCATGGCCGTGTTACCACCACCCACAACGGCCACTGTCTTGCCGCTGAAATCGTGCTTCTGTCCGGTCATCTCCATATTGCGCAGGAAGTCGATTCCCGAGACCACATTGTGTGCGTCGTCGCCTTCGCAGCCAATGAGTGTTCCTTTTTGAGAACCTATGGTCAGGATTGTGGCGTCGTACTCCTTCTTCAGGTCGGCATAGCTGAGGTTATCACCCAGCTTTTTTCCGGTGTAAAGGTTTACGCCCAGGTCTGTGATATTTTTGATTTCCTTATCGAGGATGTCGTTAGGCAAACGGTATTCTGGAATACCATAGCGCAGCCATCCTCCGGCATAGGGCGCTGCTTCAAAGATGTCTGCCTGGTGCCCTTCAATCTGCAGGAATTGCGCAGCGGAAAGTCCTCCGGGCCCCCCGCCGATAATGGCTACTTTCTTGCCTGTTGATGGCTTTATCTCCGGAACGTATTTGGTATCCGACATCAGGTCGTAGTCGGAAGCAAATCGCTTGAGGTAGTCGATACCCACAGGCGCCCCTTCCTCCAGCAGGTTACGGCGGCAGGCATCCTCACAGGGCCGCACACAAACACGACCGCAAATGGCCGGCAGCGGGTTGGTTTCCTTGATGACGGCCACCGCCTCATTGTACTGCCCCTTATCGATAAGGGAGATGTAAGCCTGCACATCCACGCCTGCCGGGCAGGTCTGCGTACAAGGCCCGAGGCAATCGGCGTAGTGGTTGCTGAGCATGAGCTCCAGGGCGCTGCGGCGCGATTTTCTTACTCCCGCATTTTCGGTTTCTATTTCCATCCCTTCACCCACCTCCGTGGAGCAGGCCGGCTGATGGCCGTTGCGCCCCTTGATGTCGACAACACAAAGAAAGCACGAGCTGTAAGGCTCCAGGCGAGGGTCGTGACAAAGTGTAGGGATTTGAATATGGTGGCGTTCGGCCAGTTGAAGGATGGTTTCTCCTTTATATCCGTTGACTTTTTTGCCGTTTAAGAAGACATTTAAACGATCAGACATAATATTTCAGATTAATTGTTATCAAATTCATTAAGCTACTGTTATTGCATCAAAACGGCAGCGGCGGTAGCAGTCGCCACACTTAATACAAGCTTCCTGGTCGATGACATGGGGTTGCTTACGCTCTCCACTGATGGCATCCACCGGACACTTCTTGGCACAGACCATGCATCCTGTGCAGGCCTCCGGAATTATCTCGTAGGTCAGTAGTGTTTTACAAGATTTGGCCGGACATTTCTGGTCGCGGATATGCGCTTCATACTCATCTCTAAAGTACTTGATGGTGGTCAGCACAGGGTTCGGAGCGGTTTGTCCGAGTCCGCAAAGCGAATTGTCTTTGATTTGTTCGGCAAGGTCTTCGAGCTTCTCGATATCTCCTTCTTTTCCTTCACCATTCGTTATGCGCTCGAGTATTTCGAGCATGCGCTTGGTGCCCATGCGGCAAAAGGTGCATTTTCCGCAGCTTTCTTCCTGTGTGAAGTTAAGGAAGAATTTGGCTACGTCTACCATACAGGTCGACTCATCCATCACGACCATCCCTCCTGAGCCCATAATGGCGCCGGTGGCATTTACCGAGTCATAATCCACGATAGTGTCGGCGAGGTATTCAGGAATGCATCCCCCGGAAGGGCCTCCCATCTGAACGGCCTTAAATTTCTTCCCGTCAGGAATGCCGCCGCCAAGCTCAAAAATGATATCGCGGATGCTCATGCCCATTGGCACTTCCACCAGTCCGGAGTGGTTGATTTTCCCGGCAAGGGCAAAAACTTTTGTGCCTTTGCTTTTCTCCGTGCCGTATTTAGAAAAAGACTCCGATCCTTTATGGATGATATACGGGATATTAGCGTAAGTCTCGACATTGTTGATGTTGGTAGGCTTTTTCCAGAGCCCTGACACGGCCGGGAATGGCGGACGCTTGCGCGGCATTCCACGCTTGCCTTCCACCGAGGCAATCAGCGCCGTTTCCTCACCACATACAAAAGCTCCGGCTCCCTCTTTGATGTAGAGGTCAAAATCAAATCCTTTGATGCCTCCGGCATCTTTTCCGAGGTAACCTTTGTCGCGGGCTTGTTCAATGGCGATATTCAGGCGTTTGATGGCCAGGGGGTACTCGGCACGGCAATAGATAACGCCATGCGAGGCACCTACAGCATATCCGGCAATGGCCATGCCTTCGAGCACGGCATGTGGGTCGCCTTCGAGCAGCGAGCGATCCATAAACGCACCGGGATCGCCCTCATCGGCATTACAGATTACGTATTTTTCATCGCCTTCGCTGTTGGCTGTGAAACGCCATTTCTTGCCAGTGGGGAAGCCCCCGCCGCCGCGGCCTCTAAGGCCCGAATCCAGTACTTCCTGAATGATTTCATCAGGTGCGATTTGTTCTTCGGCAATTTTTTTCAGTCCGGCATATCCTTCATTGGCCACATATTCGTCGATAGATTCAGGGTCTATCATTCCGCAATGGCGCAGGGCGATTTTTACCTGTCCTTCCAGAAAATGCTGATCCACTCCGGCATCAAAAAGGTCCGACTGAACTACATATTCCTTTACCGGTTCCTGGTTTCCGATGTGCTTGTCGAGGATTTCCACGGCGCGCTCCTGATCCACATCGCCATACATGTAGTGGCCGGTGTCGTCGATAATTTCCACCAGCGGCTCGCGATAGCACATGCCCACACAACTGGTTTGTTTAAGGTCGAATTGCAGGTTTTCTGCCACTTGCAGTTCCTCAATTTTTTTATATGTTTTGTTGGCTCCCGCTGCTATTCCGCAACTGCCAAGACCAACGATAACCTGAATATTACTCATAATATTGATTTTGCCGGATTAATTCTTTTTTTGATCGTTAATACGAATCTCTTTAATCACCTTCACTGCCTGGTTTCGTGTAAGTTTTCCGTAGGTTTCATCCCCAATCATCATCACCGGAGCCAGCGAGCAGCAGCCCAGGCAGGCCACCGATTCAAGTGTGAACAGGCCATCCTCGGTGGTTTCGCCGTCTTTCACTTTAAGGGAGTCTTCGAGCGCTTCGGTGATAGCTCCGGCTTCCTGCACGTGGCAGGCGGTACCGTGACATACTTTGATGATGTGCTTGCCTACCGGAGTAAGGCGGAATTGTGCATAAAATGTTGCCACGCCGTACATTTCACTAAGCTCAATGCCCGTGCCTTCTGCGATATACTCGAATGCTTCGCGGGGAATAAAGCCTAACTCGCGCTGTGTGGCTTGTAAGAGCGGGATTAAACTTCCTTTTTTGTCTTTATATTTCTCGATGATAGGATCCAAAACCGACAGGTCCATACCTTCGGCTTTCAGTTCCGGCTCTTTGATGGGTATTCTTTGAATGCGCATTCGTTTATGGTTTTATATAGGTAAACTATATTTTAATTATCAATCGTAAAAATATTAATTGTTCCTTTCAGGACAAGTATTTTTTACTGATAACCAGTAATTTATAAATAATCTAAATAAATCAGAGTCTATAATTGCCTGTAAATGTTTTGCTTGTAGATTTGTTTTTGTCAACAAATATTTAATCTTTTGATTAACAGGCCGGAATGCAGATCCTTTAAAAGCAGGGTTTTACTGATTCGGTTTTGCGTGTTTCTCGCAATTAAGAAAAGGGCCATAAGCGGACTTTTATGTTAATGGCTGTTTATAGTGTATAAACTGTTGTCAGAAAGCATCAAATTACGACATACACATCCCAAATAAAGAGCAAAATTTAATTCATCAAACTCGAAGCAGGTTTATAAATCATTAAATCAAGAACATACAAAACCTATTAACTTACTAAACTCCCTAATGTAGTAAACTTAGCAACTTCCTAAGCCTACAAACTGAATCACTTACATCAATTTTATTAATTTTGCAACTTCAAATGGAAAAGGAACAGTATCAATATCATACGCTTCCAAATGGCATCCGGGTGGTGCATAAGCAGGTGGCTGGCATGGTGGCACATGCGGGCGTGCTTATTAATGCAGGGAGTAGGGATGAGGAGCCTGACGAGCACGGGCTGGCACATTTTATCGAGCACACCTTTTTTAAAGGGACGCAGCGGCGCCGTGCTTTTCACGTCATCAGCCGGCTCGACACCATTGGTGCGGAGCTGAATGCTTTTACCACCAAGGAAGAGACCATGATTTACGCTTCTTTCCTGAAGGAGTATTACTCCCGGACCCTGGAGCTGCTTGCCGATATTGTTTTTAGTTCGGTGTTTCCCGACCATGAGTTGCGTAAAGAAAAAGAGGTGGTGCGCGATGAGATCGACTCTTATAAAGACACCCCTTCTGAAATGATTTTTGACCAGTTTGAGGAAGAGACCTTTAAGGGCCACAGCCTCGGACGCAATATCCTGGGTACTAAAAGGAATATCCGAAAGTTCTCGCGCGAGCAGATCCATCACTTCCTGAACAGAAACTACCAAAGCAACCAGATTGTGATTGCATCGGTGGGCGATATCCGGTTTGAGAAGCTGATTAAGTACGTTTCGAAGTATTTCAAGGCAATCGACTCCTCGGAGCGCTCGCATCAGCGCAAGCTTTTTGATGATTATAAGCCGTTCGAAAAAACCGTTTCTAAAAAAGTGAGCCAGAACCATTGTATCATCGGCAATGTGGCTTACAACTTTTATGAGGAAGACAAAAAACTTATCCTTACCTTGCTGAGCAACCTGCTGGGCGGCACCGGGATGAATTCGCGGCTGAATTTGTCGATACGCGAGCGCCGTGGCTATGCCTATCATGTGGAATCGAACTACAATCCATATGTGGATACCGGTCTGTTTAATATCTATCTCGGATGCAACAACGGATACCTGGAGCCCTCGATTGAATTGGTGCACAAAGAACTGAAAGCGCTGCGCGAAAAGCCTTTGGGTCCGGTGCAGCTGAATATGGCCAAGCGCCAGATGATAGGGCAGATGGCGATTTATTATGAGTCGAATCTGAATGAGATGCTCAGCATCGCCAAAAGTTGTCTGCTCTACAACAAGGTGGAGAGTCTGGAAGAGATTGCCGAAAAGATTAATGCTGTTTCTGCTGCCCAAATGATGGAGGTTGCCAACGAAATTTTTGAGCCCCGGCAACTGAGTACATTGATTTACAAAAAACCTTCAAGATGATTGAGAGAACCATTGAAGAGTATGCCGAGGAGCACAGCACACCGGAAGATGAGGTGCTGTTTGATCTGAACCGGAAAACCCACCTGAAGGTGCTCCGCCCAAAAATGCTTTCAGGCCATCTGCAAGGGAAGTTTTTACAAATGATTGCTGAGATGATTCAGCCGCAAGATATTTTAGAAGTGGGAACCTACACCGGATACGCCACTATTTGTCTGGCCCGCGGACTCAAATCCGGTGGGAAAATCACCACCATCGAAAAAAACCCGGAGCTGGAAACGATGATCAGGGAATACATCAGGAAAGCGGGGCTGGAAGAGTCGGTGGACTTGAAAATGGGAGATGCGATGGCTATCCTGAAGCAAACAGATCAACTATTCGACCTGGCTTTTATTGATGCCGACAAAGAAAACTACCTGAGTTATTACAGCCTGATCAAAGGCAAAATCCGTAAAGGAGGTTACATTATTGTAGATAATGTGCTTTGGTATGGTAAGGTGGTGGATGACGCCGAAAACAAAGATCCCGATACTATCGCTATCAAAGCGTTTAATGACTATGTGCAGGAAGATATCGAGGTGGAAAACCTGATGCTTCCCTTTAGAGACGGGCTATCCCTCATCAGGAAAAAAGTATAATCAACAGTTGTTGTTAACAATTTTCATTTATTTTCTTTGAACAAATAACCGTTTTTATGCCTTTAGGATAAAAGTTTAGCAAAATAAATACCTAAAGCATGAGCAGAAGAAGTAACACATCTCCGGATGGCAAATATAATCTCGCATTCAGATATATCGGAGATATCCGTTTCGGGCCTTCTTTCTACAGATTGCGTGTCAACGGACAACTGATAAAAGATCAGTATTTTTCCCAGTGTTTTCTGTGGAGCTCCGATTCGCGCTATCTGGCGGTGCAAAAATGGCTGGAGATCAACCCTCACCATGGCCCGCATACAGCGGTGATGATTATTGATTTGAGTCGTGGTGTTTATGCGGAAATCGCTAAAACATACAGGGGTATTGCCTCACCGATACGATTCACCAAAGACGGTATTGTATATTCGAAAGAGTACATCGCTCCGGGGTTGCCCCCGATTTTTGAAGAAAGAAAAGTTTTTACGGATATTAAATCATGGCAGAAGCTCGAGTTCTTTACCCCCTCGCCCGGCATGTCGGAAAGTTATAACGAGAGGGGTGAACAAGACCTTGACGAAAGAAACTAAAAAAACCGCTGAAAATCATTTCAGCGGTTTTTTTATTCCTGGTTAAGGATAGTTATTTAACGATCAGTCGTTTGGTAATTCTTTGACCGTTCTCTGTGTTTAGCATCTCAACAATGTAGATTCCCGAAGGAAGATTCCCAACATTCAATGTTGTTTTTTCATCCGTGATTTGCTTTGTCAGGATTTGCTGGCCTACTGCTGACAGGATGCGAACCTGTGCTTCAGTATTTGGAAGCGTCACCACATTAACAATATCGTTGGCCGGATTTGGATAAACGATGAGCTTTTCTTCTTCCAGCGAGAGCTGCTCAATACCAACTCCATTCACAATAATGTATTCGATTTTGGTTTCAGAGTCAGCACCGAACTGGTTTGTTACCTCCAGGGTTACATCATACACTCCAAAATCGTTGTAAGTAACCACCGGATTCTGTGCTGAAGAAGCAGCGGGTACTCCGCCGTTGAATGTCCAGCTCCATTCTTCCGGATTGTTGGTTGACATATCCGTAAAGGTAACACTCTGTCCTTCGAGCAGTGTAAGTGGTGTTGCTTCAAAATCAGCTTCCGGAGCATATCCCACCACGATGTAATCTTCGCGAACAAGTGTGTTTTCACCCACGTCGTTGCTCACCACCAGCGTCACATCAAATGTACCTTCGCTGTCGTAAGTAACAGCCGGAGGATTCTGCCCTGAGAAAGTAGCAGGGTCACCACCTTCGAAAGTCCACTCCCACGAAGTAGGCTCTCCGCTTGAGAGGTCAGAGAATGTAGTGCTTTCGCCAACCAACAGTGTTGTTTCTGAAGCTTCGAAATTGGCTGCCGGTTCAAGTGTTACAGTAATGTAATCTTCTTTCAGCTCGGTAGTTTCTCCGTGCTCGTTGCTCACGGTAAGCGTCACATCGTAGGTTCCTTCGGCGCTGTACACAACTGCCGGAGGTGTTTGTCCTGTGTAAGAAGCCGGAGTACCACCTTCAAAAGTCCACTCCCATGATGTGGGGTTGCCGGTAGAGGCATCCTCAAACATTACTTCGCCATCAACAGCAATAGTAGTCACATCTGAAGTAAAGTCAGCCTGAGGGGCATCGTAAACAGTAATGAAATCCTCTTTTGTGATGATGTCCATTCCGTTTTCGTTGTAAACAGTCAGCGTCACATCGTATGTGCCGGCAGTGTTGTAAACAATATTATCGGGATTCTGGGTGTTGCTGCTTTCGGGTGTGCCGCCTTCAAACGTCCACTCCCAGTATTGCGGGCCGCCAGATGTCAGGTCGATGAAGGTGGCTGTTCCACCCACACTGAGTTCCGTTTCCAAAGCGTCGAAGTCTGCTGCCAGGTTATTCGTTCCGCAAGGGGCGCCAGGTTTGGCCAGCACGAGCATGTCTTCATCATTTAGGCCTGCAAATTCGGTGGAAGCGCTCCAGTTTTCTCCCAATGAGTTGTCGCTTGACGGATCGCACAGCGTGAGTGAAGGACCGTCGCCATCTGCGCTTTCGGGCCATGGGGCTGCATCGCTGTAAGTCACGGCGTCAATTTCAGTGCCCTCGCTGTCCATCAGGATAATATCTTCGCCACCGTTGCTGAGCGCTCCGCTGGTCCACTCAAAGGCAGAAGTTCCAAAGAAATCTTCAAAAGCAGTTTGATTTATGGCTACAACCACATATTCTCCTGAGTTTAAGACGTAATCCGGGAAAGTAAATTCCACACCGGCGTCGAAATAATACCCGTTGAGGTTTACCGCAAAATCACCAAAGTTGTAGATTTCAATAAACTCGAGTGAGTCGTTGCCCGATTCCGGAGGGTTGTACATGATTTCGGTAATGACCAGCTCGCCCGGAATAGAAGGTGCTGTGATAGCGAATGCTGCATCCGAATCATCACTGACCGTTTCGTCATCCACGGAAGTGATGCGGATTAGGTAATCGTCGGCGATGGTCTGGTCGTTCGGGATATCCCATGTGAAAGTACCATCATCTTCTGTGCTGGCTGCCAGTGTAGTGGTTTCAGAAGAAACCAGGTCGATTTTTACATTGCCAGTCAGGTTGCTTGATGTCCAGGTGATTTCCTGAGAAGAGCCCTGCTCCCAGGTTTCGCCGCCATTGGGTGTGGTGACGGTAATGGTTGGGTCGAGGGTTTGCTCTTCGATGAGGATGTTGTCGGGACGCCAGGTGGCAGCACCGCCAGTTGTAGAAGTGTATCTGAAGGCAATATGCACAGAGCTTTCTCCTTCATAGGCTGAAAGATCAACCTCATCAACAGAGAAGAAATCCCATGAATCACCATCAGCACGACCTGTAACTGTAAGCTTAGTCCAGGAAGCAGTTGTTGGGTCGCCAATACCGCTGTAGTTTGTTGAAACGAGCACTTCCTGCTCATTGTCAATATTTCCGGTACCGTAATTAATAATCTCATCGAAGTTTAAGGTAACGTTTTCTGCACTTGAAAAATCAAAAGCAGGTGTAATCATCCAGTCAATGTTATCCTTTGCGCTACCTGAATATCCTGACATTTCAGCGTATTCATCATCTCCAAAGCTGCCCCATTCCCAGGCTTCATCGCCGGTTTGGCTGTAGGTATACATATCCCCCAGGTCAGTATCGAATGGTTGCAAGTAAGGCAGTGTGGCCGTAGCCGGATCCGTTACTGTATAACTCATTTCAGTCGAAGTGGTTTCTGCTCCGCCGTTATCCTGAGCATATACTTCAAAATAAACGGTAGTTCCGTTGGCTTGCGCCGGAATTGGGGAATCGGTGCTGTATGTGGCACGGTTTGTTGACATCCCGATGGTATTGCTCAGGTTGCCTGATTCGGTGCCCCAATGTAGCTCGGCAGTTTGGATGGTTCCATCATTGTCCGTGATGTCGGCAGTTACGTTTACCGGATCAGAAGATGTGACTGTTTGTGGTGAATAACTGATAGCGGATATTTGCGGAGCAAGGTTGGATACCTCTTCTATGCTGATGTCGTCTATTTGCCATAAGCGATAACTTCCAGGTTGATAATGGTATTTAAAACCGATATATACTTCTGTACCTGTAATAGCTGATAAATCAATGTCACCTGAAACACCCCATACCTCAGAGGTTCCTGGCTGGTTATAGCTCAATTCCGTCCAGGTTGCTGTAGATGGATCGCCTGTTCCGGCGTAGTCGGTAGAATAGTATAGCTTCAAATAGTTGTCTGCATCATCACCTCCATAGTCGTACCAGGTCTCGAAAGTCATAATTTCAGAGCTGTAGCTGTCAAAATCGATTCCTGGCAAGATTAACCAGTCGATTTCGGTATCACCTGTATTAAAGCCATTCATATAGGCTACTCCATTACCATTGTCATCTTGCCAAATCCATTCTTTGTTGTCACCTGAAACGCTATATGAATAGGTGTTTCCTAAGTCCGTATCAAATGTTTGGCTGTAGGGAAGTGTGGTAGTTGAAGCATCAGCTACAGTATAACTCATTTCAGCAGAGCTGCTTTCGCCACCTACATTATCCTGCGCATATACTTCGTAATAAACGGTTGTCCCATCGGCCTGTGCGGGGATTGGAGAATCAGTACTGTATGTGGCGCGTGTGGTTGACATGCCGATAGTGTTAGTCAGGTTACCTGATTCGGTGCCCCAATGTAGTTCAGCAGTTTGGATGGTTCCGTCGCTGTCGCTGATGTCTGCTGTTACTGCTACAGCAT